>JAPUGG010000150.1 GCA_027292975.1 Alphaproteobacteria bacterium
GTCGTGACGGGAAATTTCTTCCGACAGCCGGGCAAGTTCCGCCGCCGCTTCCGCCTCGTTCAGCGCCTCCACCGGCTTTGCGTCCGCACCCTCGCTCACCTCACGCCCCTCCCGCTAAAAGCCGGTCGGCGGCCGCCCGCGCCTCGTCGGTGACCGTGGCGCCGGCCAGCATGCGGGCGATTTCCTCGCGGCGGCCGGGGGCGGCCAGTTCCTCGACCGTGGTGGCGGCGCTTTTGGTGTCGCCTTGCTTGACCACGCGCCAGTGCTGATCGCCCCGCGCCGCCACCTGGGGCGAATGGGTGACGACCAGGACCTGAAGGCGGGCGCCCAGGCGGGCGAGCCGTTCTCCCACGGCGTTGGCGGTGGCGCCGGAAATTCCTGCATCCACTTCGTCGAACACCAGCGTCGGCACGGCGCCTTTGCCGGCCAGGACCACCCGCAAGGCCAGCATGAAGCGGGCGAGCTCACCGCCCGAGGCGATTTTGTTCAAGGGGCCGGGGTCGGTGCCCGGGTTGACCGCGATTTGGAATTGAACTCGTTCCGCCCCGCGGGCGCCGCGATCACCCTCCCCAAGCGGTTCAAGCATGACCTCGAAGCGCGCTTTCTCCAACTTGAGCGGCGGCAGTTCCTGGGTCATGGCGGCTTCGAGCTGCTCCGCCGCCTTTTTGCGGCTGGCGCTCAACTTTCCGGCGGCCCGGTGGTAGGCGGCTAGAGCTTGGGCGCTGGCTTCGGCTAGGCGCTTGAGTTCGGTGTCGGTTTCATCGATGGCGGCGAGGCGGTGGGCCAAAGCCGCGCCGTGTTCGGCGAGGCGGTCGGGCGCGACGTCATATTTTCGGGCCAGCGCGCGCAGCGCGAACAGGCGGTCCTCGACCCGGGCGAGGCGGTTGGGATCGCCGGTCAGCGCGGCGGCGGCGTCGCTAATCTCAGCGATGGCATCGGCGGTCTCGATAGTGGCGCGCTCGAGGGCGGCGATGGCGGCGTCAAAGCGGCCGCCGGCGTCTTCGCGGCTCCGCTCCAAGGCGCGCCGCGCGCCACTGAGTGCGGCTTCCACGTCGGCCCCCGCGGTCAAACCGGATTCCGCATTGTGCAGGGATTCGGCCAGTTTCGCGCCGGCGGCGAGGAAGCGCCGTTGGGCGGCGAGGCTTTCCTCCTCGCTGGGTTGCGGCGCGAAGGACTCGATTTCCGCGACCCCATGGCGCAGCAGTTCCTCGTCCCGCTTGGCGTCCTCCAGGGCGGTCTTGGCCTGGGCCTGAGCGGCCCGTGCCTCGGCCAGCGATGTCCATGCGTCGGCCACCGCCGCAAGCAGCGATTGGTGGCCGGCGAAGGCGTCGAGAAGGTTGCCGTGGGTCGCGGTATTGAGGAGCCCCTGGGAATCGTGGTGGCCATGAATTTCAATGAGTTCGCTGGCGAGGGTGGCGAGCAGCCGGACGCTGACGGGTTGGTCGTTGAGGTAGGCGCGGGACCGTCCATCGGCGTTTACCACCCGGCGCAAAATCAGGGTTTGGTCCTGGGGAAGGTCGCGTTCGGCCAGCATGCTTAGCGCCGGATGGTCGGGGTCGAGTTCGAATTCGGCCGTGACCTGGGCGCGGGCCGCGCCCTTGCGGAGAAGCCGGGCGTCGGCGCGGGCGCCGAGGGCGAGGCCAAGGGCGTCCAACAGGATCGACTTGCCGGCGCCGGTTTCGCCGGTGAGCACGCCGAGGGATCCGGAAAAGGTGAGATCCAGCCGGTCAACCAGCACCACGTCGCGGATCGAAAGGCGTGTCAGCATCGATGGTCAGAATATGGCGTTCCAGGCACGGCCCCACCATGACCGGCGTGGTGTCGAGGAATTGGCTTGTTGACGCTGGGGCTTGATGCCGGTCATCAGGACGTAGGAATCCTGGTACCATTCGCTGCCGGGAAAATTATGGCCCAACACGGCGGCGGCCTTCTGCGCCTCGTCCTTGATGCCCAGCGTCAGGTAACTTTCGGTCAGCCGGTGCAGCGCCTCGGGGACGTGGGAGGTGGTCTGGTATTTCTCGACCACCGTCTTAAACCGGTTGATGGCGGCGATTAACATGCCGGACCGTTGGTACCAGCGCCCCACGGACATTTCCTGTCCCGCCAATTGGTCCTGGGTCAGGTCGTATTTGAGCTTTGCGTCGCGCGCATATTTGCTATTGGGATCGCGTTTGATAACCACCTGAAGCGCTGCCATCGCTTCGCGTGTCATATCCTGGTCCCGCTGGACGTCGGCGATCTGCTCATAGGAACAGAGCGCCTTAAGGTAATAGGCGTATTCAATATCCCGGCTGCCCGGGTGCAGGCGAATAAAGCGATCCAGCCCGACCAGGGCCTCGGTATAGCGGTTCATGGCGTAATAGGTGTAGCTGGACATCAGCATCGCCTTGCTGGCCCAGATCGAATAGGGATGCTGGCGTTCGACCTCATTGAAAACATGGGTGGCGTCGATGCCCTCGCCCCGAGTCAGCAGACCCATTGCCCGGTTGTACAGGGTTTCGGCGGGCTCTTCCTTGCCACTGACAACCGATTGGGGGCCGGCGCAGGCCGCCAGAGCCACCACGCCGGCGACGACCAAAGCCTTCAAGGCCACAAAGGTCGAGCACCACCGCCGACGAGGGATGGGGCGGGGAAGGGCGGACGGTGGTGGATGGTCGGAACCGGTCATTGCCTGATCGCCGTCGCTATATTGGGGCCGGGGGTTGCCCGGGCGCGAGGCGCGATTATAGCATGGGCGGCTGGCACCGCCGCAAGCCGAAGGACGGTTTTGCGAAATTAGAGTCCGGCGGCGGCGGCAACCTCGGCCGGGGCCTTGACGGCGGCCGTTCCGATATCGAGGGTGGGGGTCTGCTCTCGCGTCACGGCGACCATGGTCCAGGCATCCGCATCGGCAAACAGCGCTTCCAACAGCCGGTGATTCATGGCATGGCCGGAACGCGAGCCGCGGAAATGACCGATGATCGGCGCGCCCGCCAGATAGAGGTCGCCCACCGAATCGAGAATCTTGTGGCGCACGAATTCATTGTCGTAGCGCAGGCCGGAATCGTTCAGCACCCTTTCACCGCTGACCACCACCGCATTGTCCAACGAGCCGCCGAGAAGCATGCCACCGGCGCGCAGGGCGGCGACTTCGTGCTCGAAGCCGAAGGTGCGGGCGCTGGAGATTTCCTTCTTGAAGGTGCCATTGGTGAATTCCACGTAATGGTACTGGCTGGCGACCAGGGGCGAGTCGAATTCGATATCAAAGGCGACCGAGAACCCGTCGCCGGGCACCAGGGCCGCCTCGCACCTGGCTTCGGAAATGATGACGGGCTTGAGAATCTTGACCGCCCGGCGCGCCGCGTCCTGCTCCAAGATTCCGGCGCATTCGATCAGGAAGACGAAGGGCGCGGCGCTGCCATCCATGATCGGAATTTCGGGGCCGTTGATCTCGACCAACGCGTTGTCGATGCCGAGCCCGGCGAAGGCCGCCATGAGGTGCTCGATGGTTTGAACCTCGACGCCGCCTTGGTTGGCCACCGTCGAACACAGCTTGGATTCGACGACGTTGCGCCAAGTGCCGGCGATGATCGCCTGGCCGCCGGAAATATCGGTGCGCTTGAAACGGATGCCGCTGTCGGCTTCGGCGGGGCAGATCATCATGGTCACCTTGGCGCCCGTATGCAGGCCGACACCGGAGCAACCGATGGCATTCTTCAAGGTCATTTGATGAACGGTAGAGCTCATATTCCCCCACTCAACGGCTCCGGTCCGCCCATGGCCCCCACCATGGCCCCCGAGAGCGAACCGACCCCTCGTACGCGTTGATCCATTACCACGCGACCACTACGACTTGTACGCGACATTTATGACTTGCAGCCTTGCGACAAATTCTTGTCCCCTGGACCGGCGACCCGGGCAAACATGTGTTCACCTCTTCCGGGGCGCCCCCTGAACCAAACCTTCCGGGGAACGTGTACCAAACATCCCCCGGAGGGCTCAAATCAACATTTATTACAGTTTGTTGCCTATTTTTCGGTTTATTTACGGCCTCTTGCAAGGCGCCCCTGTCAATTGGCCTGGCGCCGTAAAAAAGCCGGGATTTCAAGCAGGTCCTCCTGGACATCCTTGTCCAGACCAGCCTTGGGTTCGAGGCTGCCGAGGTCACCCTGAGCCGGCATTTCGGCCGCCGCCTCAGGCTCGGGCGCGGTGGCGGCCGGCTCCGGTGCGGTTTCCCGCGACGGCGCCGCTAAATCCCTATCGAGCATCGGGGAGGTCGCCGCCGGATTTGCCGGCGCTTGATCCGGATCGGGCGCTACCATGCTGGGCGGCTGTGGTACCGCCTGGGTTGCCGGCGCCGGTGGCGTCGCCGCCGTCCCGAGGCTCGGCTCCTCGTTGGCGCCGGCCTTGGGCATGGCGTCCGCCGGGCGGTGATTGGCCCGGGCCCGGCCGGTGCCGGTGACCCGCTCGAACAAGCTGGGACCCTTACGGCGGCCGGGCGAACTCTTGGGCGGCGCCATTCCCGCGTTCACCAGATCGGCCTCGGCCATGGGATCCGGATGCCTGGCCATGGGTGGATAGGCTTGGGCGGGGGACTCCGGTGCCTCAACCGGCGGCGGCGGCAGGAAGCTATCGCCGGTCCCGGCGAAAGGATCCTGCGGTACCACCCGCTCCTCGCCCCTTTGCGGTGGCGCTTGGGCGGCCGTCATCGCCGCGCTGGCCTCGAGGTCGAGGATCGGCGCCTCTTCTTCCGCGGCCCGTTCGAGCTCGGCTTCGGCAGGTGCCTTCGGGCCCAACAAGGACGGACCCAGGGCGCCTGGCTTCGGTGTCGCGGCTTCGGCGCTGGGACCCCGGCCTGGAGAGTTGTCGGCCACTAGGCTGATATGGCCGAGGGGCATCGGATGGACCGAGGATTCGGCTTCGATGCCGGTCGCGATGACCGAGATGCGGATGCGGCCGTCCAGCGATTCGTCGAAGGTCGAGCCGAAGATGATATTGGCCTCCGCGTCCACCTCGCTGCGGATGCGGTTGGCGGCCTCGTCGACCTCGAACAGGGTCATGTCGTAACCGCCGGTAATATTGATCAGCACACCTCTGGCGCCTTCCATGGAGACGTCGTCGAGCAGCGGGTTGGAGATCGCCGATTCCGCGGCGGCGACGGCACGGTTCTCGCAGTCGGCCTCGCCGGTCCCCATCATGGCCTTGCCCATTTCACTCATGACCTGGCGCACGTCGGCGAAGTCCAGGTTGATGAGGCCGGGCATGACCATCAGGTCGGTGACGCCGCGGACGCCCGAATAGAGCACATCGTCGGCCATCTCGAAGGCTTGGGCGAAGGTGGTCTTCTCATTGGCGATACGGAACAGGTTCTGGTTAGGAATGATGATCAGGGTATCGACATAATGCTGAAGTTCCTCGATCCCCTCTTCGGCGATGCGCATGCGGTTGAGCCCTTCGAACTGGAACGGCTTGGTCACCACGCCGACGGTCAGGATTCCCTGTTCCCGGGCCGCCCGGGCGACCACCGGCGCGGCCCCGGTCCCGGTGCCGCCGCCCATGCCGGCGGTGATGAACACCATGTTGGAATGCTGAACCTGCTCGATGATGTCCTCGATGGCTTCTTCGGCTGCTGCCCGTCCGACGTCGGGCCTGGAGCCCGCCCCAAGGCCTTGGGTGATATTTCGCCCCAACTGAATTTTGCGTGTCGCCGCGGACTGGGCCAGGGCCTGGGCATCGGTGTTGGTGGCCACGAATTCGACGCCATCGAGGTCGTTATCGATCATATTGTTGACGGCGTTTCCGCCCGCGCCGCCAACGCCGATAACGGTGATTCTCGGCTTAAGGTCTGGTTCCGGGTGCGGTATTTTCAGGTTGATTGTCATGATAGCCTCCTCAAACGATGGTCATTTAGATCCGGTAAGCGCTCAATCGATTGGCCCTGGCGGCGGTCGGACCTTGGCGCCGCGGGCGATGGGGTTTGGCCCCAGGGGGGGCGGTGGCGAAGCTAGAGATTCTCACGGAGCCAAAGACCGAACCGGCCAAACAGGCCGTCCGGTTCCTGCGTCGTTGAACGGGAGCGCGCCGCCATGGCGGCCGCCGGCGCCTCGTCGGGGCGGCGCTCGGCAAAGGCGAGCAGGCCGGCACAGGTGGCGAAGGCCGGCCCGCCGGTGGAATCCGCGAGGCCCGCGAACTTGAGCGGCCTGCCGCGCCGGACTTGCTTGTCGAGAACCTCGGCGGCGAGATCGGTGACCCCTTGCAGTTGGCTGGCGCCTCCGGTCACCACCACGCGGCGTCCGGCGATCTTGTCGTGGCCGGACATCTCCAGGCGGCTGCGCAGCAGCTCGAAGGTTTCTTCCAGGCGCGGTCGGATGATGCCCACCAGCATCGACCGCGGCACGTGGTTGGCCTGGTTGCGGTCTTCCTCGCCCATCAGGGGGACGTCGATCAATTCGCGTTGGTCGCTTTCCGAGGCCATGGCGTTCCCGTACAGCGTCTTCATGCGTTCGGCATGGGCGAGTGGTGTCGACAAGCCGCGGGCGATATCGGCGGTGACGTGGGCACCGCCGATGGGGACGCTGTCGGCGTGAATGAGATGGCCGTCGTAGAAGACCGCGACCGAGGTGGTTCCGGCCCCCATATCGATGATTGTGGCGCCGAGATTGATCTCGTCTTCCACAAGCGCCGCAAGACCCGCGGCGTAGGGGGCGATGACGATATCGGCGACCTCCAGCCGGCAACGGGCAAGGCAGGTGACCAGCGTACGCACGGCACCGGTGGTGGCGGTCACCATGTGCATATTGATGCCGAGCCGGTCGCCGTACATTCCGCGGGGGTCGCGGATTCCCCTGGCGCCGTCGATGGAATAGCCCACCGGCACGCAATGAATCAGTTCGCGGTCGCTGGATGCGCTGGCGGCGTGGCCCTGGGCCAGAACCTTGCGGACGTCGCCATTGCCCACCTCGTGTCCGGCGATGGAGACGTCGTAGTGGAGGGTGTCGGAACTGGGCGCGCCACCGGACAGGTTGACGATGACCTCGTTGATGGTTTCCCCCGCCATCTGCTCGGCGGCATGGACGGTGGCGAGGATGGCAGCCTCGGCCGCCTCCACTTCGGTGATCATGCCGGAACGGACGCCATCGGACGCGTGGTGGCCGATGCCGAGGACGCGAATTAGGCCGCCATCCTCGATGCGCGCGATGAAGCAGGCGATTTTCGACGTGCCGATATCCAACCCGGCGATCAGCCCGTTCCTGGTTCTGTTGAGACGCGGTTTCATTCCCCCAAATTTCCCCTCAGGTGTCTTTGCTTGGTCTGGTTAGGCGCTTGGGGCGCCGCTCCTTGGATTTGGTTCCCGCCGCTTTGGGCCGGGCGGTGGTCCGGACCACCAGCCGGTCCTTGAAACGAAGATCGATCACCACCACGCCGCGGTCCAAGAGCCGCTCGCGCTGCACCAGCCGGTCCAGGGTCGCCATGGCCCGGGCGGCGTCCTTTTCCGGCAGCCGCGCGATGATTCCGTTCTTGAATTTGACATCCCAGCGCCGCGCCGAGACCCGCACCAGGGCCTGCATCCGGGCATTCAGGCGGGGATGGGCACGGAGCGTGCGGATAATGGCCGCGGCATGTTTGGGCGCGCCGGCGCCGACCACCAGGGGCAGCCGCCCATAGCGCGAAAGTTTCCATCTGGTGATGACCTTGCCGTCGACGTCGATCAGGGCCAGACGTCCCTTGAGCTGCCAAAGAGCGAGCGGCCGGCGCTCAAAGATGCGGATGACGATGGTGTCCGGCAACCGGCGTTCCACGCTCGCCGCGCGGACCCATGTCAGTTTCTCCAGCCGGGCCTTGGCGGCATGGGGGTCGAAAGCGACAATGGGCATGCCCCGGCGCGCTTGAAGCGCGACCCTCACCGCGCGGCGCGCGACCCGTTTGCGCCCGGTGACCAGGACGTTGTCGACGCGCAGGCCGGCGCGGGCACTGAAACTCAGCGCTTCGGCGCCGGCCTTGGCTACCAGCCGTGCCCCTTCACCGCTGACGGCAAGCCATGCGCCCGCCCCCAGAATCGCCCCCGTCATGGCGGCGGGCAGGCCGAATCGGATGGCCGTCTTGACGCCCCGCGGCCAGGCCCGTTTGCGCGGGTTTCTCGCGCTTTTGGCGCGGCGCGCGGGCTTCACCGGGGGCATGACGCGTCCTCCACCATCCAGGCCACCAATTCACCGAAGCCGATGCCCGCATAGGCGGCGATTTCGGGGACCAGCGACAAGGGCGTCATGCCGGGCTGAGTGTTGACCTCGAGCACATAGAAGTGACCCGGCCCGTCCCCGGTGTCGTCGAAGCGGAGATCGGCCCGGGTGACCCCCTGGCAGCCAAGTGTCGCATGGGCCTTGCGTCCGACCTCCAGCGCCTCGGCGTAATCCGTATCGGACAACGGCGCGGGCATCAGGTGTTCGGCCTTGCCGGCGGTGTATTTGGCCTCGTAGTCGTAGAACTGACCCTTGGGCCTGATCTCGATGGCGCCGAGCGCTTGGTCGCCCATCACCGCGACATGGATCTCGCGGCCCGGGATATAGCGCTCCACCAGAACCCTCTCGCCGAACGGCCAGTCACTGGCGAGGGGGTGCACATTATCGCCCTCGATGACGATATGAACGCCGACGCTGGACCCTTGGTTCAGCGGCTTCACCACATAGGGCGGGTCCATCACCCGGCCCTGGATTACGTCGTCGCGCCCAGCGGTGCGGCCCTCGGCGCATGTCAGGCCGGCTTCGGTGAAAAGCCTGCGGGCGGTGGGCTTGTCCATGGCCAGGGCCGAGGCCAGCACGCCGGAATGGGTGTAGGGGATGCCGAGGTATTCGAGCATCCCCTGGATGCAGCCGTCTTCGCCATAGCGCCCGTGCAGCGCGTTGAAGATGACGTCGGGGTGGGGATCGAGGGCGGCCAGGGCGGCGAGGGTGGCGCCGATATCCCGGGTCACGTCGATCTCGGTACCCCGGTGGCCGAGCTTGCCCAGGGCGCCTGCGCAAGCGGCGCCGGATATGAGCGATACCTCGCGCTCCACCGATGGTCCGCCCATCAGCACGGCGACGTGCAGTGGCAAGGTTGCGCGCTGGGCCGTCATGGGCCGTCTCCCGCTGGTGCCGCCGTCTCCGCCGGCCCGGTCTTCGCCCCGATCTGCGCCATGGTGCCGATGCGGCGGATTTCCCATTCCAGGGTCACGCCGGTGGCCTCCTTGACGCGGCGGCGTACTTCCTCGCCCAGCCCCTCGATGTCGGCGGCGGTGGCGGCCCCGTCATTGATCAAGAAATTGCAATGCTGGTCCGAAACCCTTGCCCCGCCTCTCCTCAGGCCGCGGCAACCGGCGCGGTCGATCAACTGCCACGCCTTGGGCTCGCCGGCGGCGCCACCGGGGTTGCGGAAGGTCGAACCGCCGGTCCGCGAACGCACCGGCTGGGTCGCGGCGCGGGCCGCCTGGATCTCGGCGATCCGCCGTTTGATGACCTGGGGCTCCCCCCTGGCGCCTTTCAAGCGGGCACCGGTGAAGATCCAGCCCTCGGGCGTCGTCCCCCGGCGGTAGGAGAAGCCGAGCGCGTCGGGGGCGAGCCGGTGGCGGGTGCCGTCCGGCGCGAGTGCGTCGGCGAAGATCACCACGTCCTTGATTTCCCGGCCGTAGGCGCCACCGTTCATCCTGAGCGCCCCGCCGAGGGTGCCGGGAATGCCGGCCAGGAATTCGAGCCCCTCGATGCCCGCCGCGGCGCTGGCCTTGGCGATGGTGAAATCGAGCGCGCCGGCGCCGGCGCTGATCTCGGTCCCCCGGGCGGCGATGTTGGCGAATTCGCGCCCCAACCGGATCACCACGCCGGGGACGCCTCCGTCACGCACCAAGAGGTTGGAGCCGACACCGATCACCGTGATCTGGACGTCGGCCGGCCGTGCTTTGAGGAAGGCGGCGAGGTCCCCGGCATCGGCCGGGCGGAATAAGATCTCGGCGTCCCCACCGACGCGGAACCAGGTGACCCGCGCAAGATCGGCGTTTTCCCGGTAGCGGCCGCGCACCCGCGGCAGGCGGTCGATCAGCCGGCCGGGTGTTGCCCGCGCCGCCATCATGACCGGCCCTCCTTGCCGGTGGTCCCGTTGCCCCTTTCGCCGCCGCCGGATCCGGCGAGCGCGTCGAGCGCACGGGGGAGGTCTTGTGCCCAGCCGGTGATCGACCCGGCACCGAGGCATACCACCAGGTCGCCGGGCTCGGCCAGGCCGTGGATGATTCCGGGGAGGCTTTCCGGGGAATCCAGCGCGATCACGTTGCGGTGCCCGCGCCCGCGGAGCCCTTCCACCAACCGGTCACGGTCGATACCGATGATCGGCGTCTCGCCGGCGGGGTAGACGTCGGCGACGATGACCGTGTCGGCATCGTTGAAGCAGGTGCAGAATTCCTCGAACAAGGCCTTGAGGCGGGAATAGCGATGCGGCTGAACGACGGCGATGATCCGGCCGTCGGAAGCCTCCCGGGCGCCCTGGAGAACGGCGGTGATCTCCACCGGGTGGTGGCCGTAATCGTCGATCACGGTGACGCCGCCGGATTCGCCGGTCTTGGTGAAGCGGCGCTTGACGCCCTTGAAACCACCGAGCGCCTCGCGGATGGCGTCGTCGTCGATGCCCATTTCCTGGGCGACCGTGATCGCTGCCAGGGCGTTCTGGACATTGTGGCCGCCGACCATGGGCAGGGTGAGGCGTTCCAGGGTGCGGGGGTTGTCGGACGCGCGCGGGGTAAACACCGCGTCGAAGCGGACCAGGCCCGGTTCGCTTTCGACGTTGACGGCGCGGATATCGGCTTGGGGCGTCATGCCGTAGGTCAAGAGCTTGCGGTCGGCGACCTTGGGGATCATTGCCTGGACCTCGCCGTGGTCTATGCAGAGCGCGGCGAAGCCGTAGAAGGGGATGTTCTGGACGAAAGAGACGAATGCGGCGCGCAGGGCATCGAAATCGCCGTAGAAGTCCAGGTGCTCGGGGTCGATATTGGTCACCACGGCGATGGTGGCGGGGAGCTTGGTGAAGGTGCCGTCGGACTCGTCGGCCTCCACCACCATCCAGTCGCCGGCGCCGAGCCGGGCGTTGGAGCCATAGGCGTTGAGGATGCCGCCGTTGATCACCGTCGGGTCGAACCCGGCCTGTTCGAGGATCGCTGCGATCAACGAGGTGGTGGTAGTCTTGCCATGGGTGCCGCCTACCGCCACCGACCATTTGAGATGCATCAGCTCGGCCAGCATTTCGGAACGCCGCACCACCGGAATGAGCCCGGCCCGGGCGGCGCTCACCTCGGGGTTATCCCGGGGGATGGCCGAAGAGACAACCACCACCTGGGCCTCGCCCAGGTTGGTCTCGCCATGGCCCACGTGAACGGTGATGCCGATATCGCGGAGGCGCCGCACGTTGGGGTTCTCGGACACGTCGGATCCCTGCACCCGGTAGCCCAGGTTATGAAGGATCTCGGCGATGCCGCTCATGCCGATGCCGCCGATGCCGACGAAATGGATGGTGCCGATGCTCAACGGGAGGGCTCTCATGCGGCCTCCCTCCCGTCGTCGTCGTTCTCGCCGGTGGCGATCAGGCGGGCCGCGAGCCGGGCGAGGCTGTCCGCCGCATCGCTGTGCCCCGCGAGCTTAGCGGCGGCGGCCATGGCACCGAGGGTCCTGGGTTGGTCCAACATCAACTTGAGCCGCGCGGCCAGGACCACGGGCATGAAGTCGGCCTCGGCGATCAGTTCGGCGCCGCCGCCATCGGCGATGGCCCGGGCGTTGTGAGTCTGGTGATCGTCGGCGGCATGGGCGTAAGGCACGAGGATCGAGGGCCGACCGGCGGTGGTCAGCTCGGCGATGGTGGAGGCGCCAGCGCGGCAGATCACGAGATGGGCCCGGTCCAGGCGCCGGGCCAGATCGTCGAAGAAGGGCGCGACCTCGGCATCAAGTCCCATGTGGTGGTACCTCGCCCGGACCTCGTCGAGGTCTTCGGGCCGACATTGCTGGGCGAGCCGGATGCGTTGGCGGGCATCGCCGGAAAGGCGCTCCATGGCGTCCGGAACAACCTTTGAAAATACCCGCGCTCCTTGGCTGCCGCCGGTCACCAGAAGGTGAATTTCGCCGCCGCGCCGGGGCTCAACGTAAGGCCGGTCCCGCAATTCCCGGAACGCGGCGCGCACCGGATTGCCGGTGCGAACTACCTTGTGATGGTCTTCGTCGCGGAGCCTGAGGACATCGGCAAACGACGTGGCGATGGCCGAGGCCCGGGGTGCCAGCAACCGGTTGGCGCGGCCCAGCAGCGCGTTCTGTTCGTGGATCATGGTCGGCAGCTTCAGGCTCGCCGCCGCTAGGATCGCCGGCACCGTGGTGTAACCGCCGAAACCGATGACCACCGAAGGCGCCAGCCGGCGCAGCAGCAGGCGCGATTGCAGGCCGCCGAGCGCCAAGTCCATCACCCCCTTTAAGCGCCGGCCCAGGGCCACGCCGGTGACCGGCCCGGCGCGGATGGGGTGGGTCGTGACATCGCCCAACGCGCCCGTCCAGGCGGCCCCCCGGCTGTCGGTGAGCAGAGCCAGGGTATGCCCCTTGGCGCGCAGCGCGCCCGCCAAGGCTTCGGCCGGAAACACATGGCCGCCGGTCCCGCCCGCCACCAGGACGATGGGGTTGATCTGGGTCGCGCCGGCCTCGACCATGGTCATATCCCCGCCAGGCCGATCCGTTTCCGGGTCAGCGCCAGAACCATGCCCATGGTGATGGAGATGCCGATCAACGACGAACCGCCATAGGAGATAAAGGGCAAGGTCATGCCCTTGGTGGGCATGAGGTTGAGGGTGGAAGCCATGTGGATGAGCGCCTGCAGGCCGAACTGGGTGATCAGGCCGGTCACCGCCAGAAGCACGAACAGATTTTGGCTTTCCAGACCGCGGGAGATGCCGCGCACGACCACGAAGGCGAAAAGCAGGACGATCAGCAAACAGGCCAAGAGACCCAGTTCTTCGCCGGCGACGGCGAAGATGAAATCGGAATGGGCGTCGGGCAGGACTTCCTTGATGGTGCCTTCGCCGGGGCCGCGCCCCAGCAGGCCGCCGTTCATGAAAGCCTCCAGCCCCGTCGCCACCTGGTAGCTGTCGCCCGAGGCCGGGTCCAGGAAGCGGTCCACCCGGCTGGTGACATGGGGCAGATAGGCATAGGCCAGGGCCACGCCCCCGGCGGCGAGGCCGACGGCGAGGCCGATCCAGTAGAGCGGCATGCCGGCGACGAAGAACTGGGCGAAAAACATGGCCGATATCAGCGCCGCCATGCCCATGTCGGGTTGCAGCACGAGGAGAAGGAGGATGGCCCCGTATAGGGCGAAGGCGATGGACAGGCCGGGGAAGTTTTCCTCGGTCTTGGCGGCGCTCATCATCCAGGCGACCACCACGGCAAAAGCCGGCTTCATCAGTTCCGAGGGCTGCAACGAGAGACTGCCGGCGGTGATCCAGCGGCGCGCGCCGTTGATTTCAGGCCCGACGGCGAGGGCCACGATCAACAGAATCAGGCTTGCGAAGAACAGCGCCACGCCGATCCGCCGGACCCCCTTTGGCGCCATCAAGGAGCAGGCGAGGATGGCGCAGACCGCGGGCACCAGATAGATCATCTGGCGCTTGACGAAATGGAAGGAATCGTAGCCGATGCGCTCGGCCACCGCAGGCGACGCGGCCAGGGTCAGGAGCGCGCCGAATCCCATCAGCGTGGCGATGGCGGCCAGCGACCAGCGGTCCACACTCCACCACCAAGCGGCCATGATCGAGGTATCTGTCCGCGCGAAGCCGATCACGATTGTGGCTCCCCTAGGGCGGCGACGGCGCGGCGGAAGGCCATGCCGCGATCCTCGAAATCGGTGAATTGGTCGAACGACGCACAGGCCGGCGAGAGCAACACCACGGCACCCCCCCCATCGCCGTTGGCGGCCGCCTGGGCGGCGCGATGGGCCGCGGCGACCGCGGCATCCAAGTTGTCCACCCGGGTATGGGGAACGGCGCCGTCAAGAACCTTGGCGATGTCCGGGGCGGCTTCGCCGATCAGGAAAGCGTGGCGGACGAGGCCGAGCTCGTTGCCCCGCGCCCGGGCCAGTTCCCGAAGACCGCCCTCCCTGGCGCATCCGCCGGCGATCCAGTAGACGTTCTTGTAGCAGGCAATGGCGCTGAGCGCCGCGTCGGGGTTGGTGGCCTTGGAATCGTTGACGTAGGTGACGGCGCCGAACCGCCGGATGGTTTCCTGGCGGTGGGGAAGGCCTGAATAGGTGGCGAGTCCCTCGGCGATATCCTCGCCGCGAATGCCGGTGGACAGCGCCACCGCGGTGGCCGCCGCGGCGTTCTGGGCGTTATGGCGGCCCGGCAGCGCCTTTGCTCCGGACAGGTCGGCGATGAGGCCCGCCGTTACGCTCCGGCCGTCGATCACGTGGCCGCCCTCGACCCAGATGCCGCCGGGGACGGGGGTGGAGCCCGAAATGGGAAGCACCGTGAGGTCGCCCCGGTTGTGAAGCCGCCCCTCTATGGCGTGGCAGTGGGCGTCGTCGGCGCCAATCACGCCGATGGCGCCGGTGCGCGCCAGGTCGAACAGCCTCTCCTTGGCCGCCACGTAGCCTTCGATGCCGCCGTGACGGTCGAGATGGTCCGGGCTGATGTTGATCAAAACGGCGATGTCGAAGGCCACGGTCTCGAGGCGCTCGATCTGGTAGCTCGAAAGCTCCAACACATAGGTGCCCTCGGCGTCCAGCTCGGCCAACGCCAGGGCGGCGGGCCCAAGGTTGCCGCCGATCGCCGCGGTGCGGCCGGCGGTTTGGAATATGTGGCCGATCAGCGCGGTCACCGTGGATTTGCCATTGGTGCCGGTGACGCCGACGAATCGGGCTTCGCTTTTGGCGCGGGTCAGCAGCTCGATATCGCAGATGATGGGAATGCCTGCGTCCCGGGCATGGGCGGCGATGGGATGCGGCGCCGGGAAGGTATGGGGAATGCCGGGGCTCAGAACCAGGGCTTTCACCGCGTTCAATCCGCCGCCGGCGAGGTCATGGAGCGTGATTCCCCTGGTCTCGGCATCCCTCCGCCGGGCCGCGTCATCGTCCCAGGCCCGCACTTCGGCACCGGAGGCGGCCAGCGCCTCGGCCGCGGCGAGGCCCGATCCGCCCAGTCCCATCACCGCGTAGGTCGATCCTGAAATGCCGGGAAGATGGATCATCGGCGTCTCACCTCAGCTTCAGGGTCGAAAGCCCGATGATCGCCAGTATCATGGCGATGATCCAGAAACGGATGACGATGGTCGCCTCGGCCCAGCCCTTCTGCTCGAAATGATGGTGAAGGGGCGCCATACGGAACACCCGGCGCCCGGTCAATTTGAAGGAGACCACCTGGACGATCACCGAAACGGTTTCCAAAACGAAGAGACCGCCGATGATCGCCAAAACCAGTTCGTGCTTGGTGATGACGGCTATGGTGCCGAGCGCCCCGCCCATGGAAAGCGATCCGGTATCGCCCATGAATATCATCGCCGGCGGGGCGTTGAACCACAGGAAACCGAGGGCCGCGCCCACCAGGGCTCCGCAGAAGACCGCCAGTTCCCCGGTGCCGGGGACGAAGTGGATCTGCAGGTAATTGGCGAATACCGCATTGCCGACCAGATAGGCGATGAGCGCGAAACAGGCCGCCGCGATCATCACCGGCACGATGGCCAGCCCATCCAAACCGTCGGTCAGGTTGACCGCGTTGGACGCGCCCACCATGACGAGGACGGCGAAGACCGGAAAGAACCAGCCCAGGTTGATCAAGACGTTCTTGAAGAACGGCAGCGCAAGGGAGGTGGAAAGGGGATCGCGGGTGATTTCCATGATCCACAGCGACGCCATCAGCGCCACCAGAATCTCGAGGCCAAGGCGCAGCATGCCCGGCAGGCCCCGGTGGCTCATGCGGGTGAGCTTCAGATAGTCGTCGGCGAAACCGATGGCGCCAAACCCCAGGGTCACGGCCAGAACCGCCCAGACGTAAGCATTGGAGAGGTCGGCCCATAACAGGGTGGACACCGAGACGCCCAGCAGGATGATGAACCCGCCCATGGTCGGCGTGCCTTGCTTGGTGAGGAGGTGCCCCTGGGGGCCGTCCTCGCGGATCGGCTGGCCGTTCCTTTGGCGTGCCTTGAGCCAGCGGATCACCGGACCGCCGACCAGGAAACAGACGATCAGGGCGGTCATGACGGCGCCGCCGGTGCGGAAGGTGAGGTATCGGAACAGGTTGAGGAATCCGATATCTCCGGCCAGGGGATGAAGAAGGTTGTAAAGCATTCTGCGTCGTCCTCAGCCCCCGTTGGCCATTGTCTTCTCGCCGTCCGAGGCGGCGCAGAGCGCGTCCACCACCTGACCCAGGTGCTGAGAGTGGGATGCCTTGACCAGCACTACGTCGCCCGGGCGCAGCACGCCTTCCAGCAACCGAACCAGTTCTTCGGTGCGTGTGGCATGGCCGCCCCGAATGTGGCGCGGCAGCGTGTCGTCCAGATGCATCATGTTGGCGCCGGTGGTGAGCACCAGGTCGACATCGGCGGCAAGGAGGTCCTGGGCCAGTTCTTCATGGGCGCGGGCGGAACCCGGACCCAGTTCCGCCATGTCTCCGAGCACGGCGATGCGCCGCCCCCCGTCCCCGGGTTCGGTTTCCTTGAGCACGCGAAAAGCCGCCCGCATGGACGCGGGCGAGGCGTTGTAGGAATCGTCGATCATGGTGGCGGTGCCACCGCTGGCGAGCCGGACCATGGCCCTGCGGCCCCGGCCCACCGGCGTCGCCATGTTGCCCAATGCCTCGGCCGCCGATGCCAGGTCGCCCCCGAGCGCCTGTACCGCGGCCAGCACGGCCATGGCGTTCTGGGCCGAATGGCGGCCCGGCAGGGCCAAGGCGAAGTCCATTTTCGTGCCCATGACATTGCACGTTATCCGCGACGTGCCGTTGGCGTGAAACCCGGTGAGCCGGACGTCCGCCCGCTCGTTCTCACCGAAACTCAGGATATTGGCGATGCCCCTGGCCCGGGCCTCGTCGCACAAAAGCGGGTAATACGGATTGTCGGCGTTGAGGATGGCAACGCCCGTCGGGTCGAGACCGTAGAAGATCTCGGCCTTGGCCAGCGCGATGTCCTCCACCGAGTCGAAGAACTCGAGATGGACCGCGTCCACGGTGGTGACGATGGCGATGTCGGGCCGGACCAGGCGGGTCAGCGGGGTGATCTCGCCGGCATGGTTCATGGCCACCTCGAACACGCCATATTCGGCATCGGCGGGCATGCGGGCGACCGAAAGCGGCACGCCCCAGCGATTGTTGAGGTTGCCCAAGCTGGCGCTGACCGTGCCAAGCGGCGCCAGGGCCGCGGCCATGGCTTCCTTGGTGCTGGTCTTGCCGACGCTGCCGGTGATGGCGATGACCTTGGCCGCGGTCCGCTTGCGCGCGGCCCCGGCCAGTTTCCTTAAGCCGACGTTAGTGTCATCGACGATCACCAGGGGATGACCGCCGCCGTGGTCCTGGGGAATACGGCTGACCATCGCCGCGGTGGCGCCGGCGGCAAAGGCGTCTTCGAGGAAATTATGGGCATCGTACCGTTGGCCGCGGATGGCGATGAACAGGTCTCCCGGATTGATGGTTCGGGTGTCGATGGAAACGCCGCTTGCCTGCCAGGGCGCCGTCGAATGGCCGCCGGTCACGGCCTCGACCTCGGCCGCGTTCCATAGCGGTGCCGTGCCCTGGGGCGCCCCGATCATGTCGCTTCCCCGGTGGCGCGAAGCGCCCGGGCGGCCTCTTCGCGGTCGTCGAAGGGGAGCACTTCATCGCCGACGATCTGACCCCGTTCGTGGCCCTTGCCGGCGATGACGAGAACATCGCCCGGCTCCAAGCCGGCGATGGCGGTGGCGATGGCGGTGCCGCGCGCGGCGATCTCGGTGACGGCGGCGGGCGCGCGGATGCCGGCGAGGATTTCATTGCGAATGGCGGCGGCATCCTCGCTTCTCGGGTTGTCGTCGGTCACGATCACCCGGTCGGCGGCCTCGGCGGCGATGCGGCCCATGGCCGGGCGCTTGCCCTTGTCGCGATCGCCGCCGCAGCCGAACACCACCGCCAGCCGGGATTTGGTGTGGGGCCGGAGCGCGGCCAGGGCATGGGCCAAGGCATCGGGGGTGTGGGCGTAGTCCACGAACACCGCGCCGCCGTTGGCCCGGCTGCCGATGAACTCCATCCGTCCAGGGGCGCCCTCGAGGCCTTCGAGCGCCCCCAGCGCCGCGCCGGCCTCGCCGCCGGCGGCGATGAAGAGGCCGAGCGCACAGGCGACATTGGCGATCTGGAAGGTGCCCACCAGGGGCAGATGGAATTCGTGTTCCCGGCCCGCGATCTCGAAGCTGGCCATCTGGCCGAAGCCATGGGCGCGGCCCCGCCCGATGCGGACGTCGCCGCCGTTGACCCCGTAGGAAATGATCCGCTGGCCGCGTTCCCGTGCGATCTCGACAAGGGCCGCGAATTCCGGCGCATCGGCATTAAGCACCGCCATGGCGCCCTCGGGGAGAACCCGGGAAAAGAGCTGCGCCTTGGCGGCGAAATAGGCCTCCTCGGTGCCGTGATAGTCGAGGTGATCGCGGCTCAGATTGGTGAACGCCGCGGCGTCAAGCCGCACCCCGTCGAGCCTAAATTGCTCGATGCCGTGGGACGATGCCTCAACCACCAAATGGCTGATGCCGAGCTCGGCGAGGCGGGACAGGGTCTGGTGAAGCATGACCGGGTCCGGCGTGGTGAGAGCGCCGGGCTCCTCGATCCCCGGGGCGCTAAGGCCAAGAGTGCCGAGGCTGGCCGCAGCCAAGCCGTCATGGGCCCAGATCTGGCGCAGGAAGCTCGCCACCGAGGTCTTGCCGTTGGTGCCGGTAACGGCGCAGACCACCTCGGGCTGGGCCGTGTAGAAGCGGGCCGCCATGAGGGAGAAGCGCCGGGCGGGTTGATTGTCCTGGACCACGGGAATGTCGGCAAATTCCGGCGCCAGCGCGGTTCCCGGCGGGGCCAGGATGGCGCCGGCGCCGCGTTCCAGGGCTTGGTCGATGAAGGCGCGGCCATGGTGCCGGGTTCCCGGCAGGGCGGCGAACAGGTTGCCTGGTTGGACGGCGCGGGAATCGGCGCTGAGGCCGGTGACCTCGACGTTTCTCAGTGCCTTGTTCTCACCCAATTCAATGCCCTCGCCGCCGATCAGGTCAAAAAGACGCAATGTTGTGCCCCTGTCGCCCGCGGGGGGCCGTGGGAATGCGAACCCGAAGGGCGCGGCGGACAAGCTCCGACTCTTCATCGACCGGTGCGACCCCCAGCAGCGGGGCGGCCCGGGAGATGATGCGGCTCACCGCCGGGGCGGCGACCCAGCCGCCCGTGGCGTAGCCGTGGGTCCGCTTGTTGCCGCGGGGTTCGTCGATCAGCACCAGAACCACGTAGCGCGGCGCGGTGATGGGAAAGACGCCGACAAACGACGACACCAGCGCCTTGCTCCGGTACCCCCGGCCGCCGGTTTTTTCCGCGGTCCCGGTCTTGCCGCCGACCAGGTAGCCCGGCGCGTGACCCTGGCGGCCGGTTCCGCCGGTCACCACCAGCCGCATCAGCTTGCGTATCTCAAGCGAGGTCCGCCTCTTGAGCACGCGGCGGCCCTTGGCCGGTTCGTCCTTGAGCGGTTTTAAGACCGTCGCCGGATAGCGGATGCCGCCATTGGCGACCGTGGCCACGGATTCGACGAACTGCGCCGGGCTCACGGCGATGCCATGGCCGTAAGCGATGGTCATGGTGTTGATCTTGCGCCACGGCGAGGGCACCAGCGGGGCGCCCACCTCGGGCACTTCCACGCTGGGGGGCGTGAGCAGGCCGAGGCGCCCGAGATAATCGCGTTGGCCCCTTGTGCCTAACGCCAGGGCAATCTTGGCGGCGCCGATATTCGACGAATACATGAAGATTTCAGGCACGGAGAGCCACCGGTTCTTGCCATGGTAATCGGTGATGCGAAAGCGGGCGACGCGGATCGGCTTCGACGCGTCGAAGCCTCCGGACATGCGCACGGCCCCGGCATCCAGCGCCATGGCGATGGTGAAAACCTTGAAGGTGGAACCCATCTCGTAGACGCCGAGGGTGGCCCTGTTGAAGAGCGCCTTGGCGGGGGAGCGGTTGGGAACATTGGGGTCGAAATCGGGCAGCGACGCCATGGCGATGATTTCGCCGGTGTCGGTGTCCATCACCAAGCCGGTGCCGCCGGCGGCGCGGAATTCCCCAACCGCGGCCGCGAGTTCTTGGGTGAGGACGTGCTGAATGCGGGTATCGACCGACAGCACCAGGGGTTTGGCCCCGGCGCGAAGCGAATCGTTGAATTGCTTTTCCACCCCGGCGAGGCCGACACCGTCGATGCCGGCGAATCCCAAAAGGTGGGAAAAGAGCCGCCCCTGGGGATAGATTCGCCTCTCTTCACGCTGAAAATAGAGTCCGGGGATGCCTTGCCGAAGGACCGAATGATGCTGGCGCGGGGTGAGGTGGCGCTTGATCCAAACGAAGGTGCGTCCCGAGGTGAGCTTGCCGAGCAGTACTGCGGCACGCAGTTCGGGCAGGACCCGGGACAGTCGTTTGGCCGCCTCGCGGGCATCGAGCACGTGGCGCGGATTGGCGTAGAGCGACGCGGTGTTGAGCGAGGTCGCCAAAATCACGCCGTTGCGGTCGACGATATCCGCCCGCCCGGCGGTAAACGCCCGGGCCTGTGCGGCGGCGGCAACGCCGGGCTCGCCCGCCGTCTTGACCACCGAGACATCGGCCAGGCGGAAGGCGATGACGCTGAAGGCCACGGCGAAAAGGGCCCCGCCCACCAAAAGGCGGTTGCGTCCGACTTCCAGGGACTGCTTCGCGGTGCCGTCGAGATGCGCGGTGGCGATGGGCTTGGGCGTCATCGGCCGACATCATCTAAGCGGGGGCCGCCGTTCGCCGGTAGGCGCGCGTCGGGGAGGCCGTCAAGGGTGCCGATCTGGTCGACGGTGGGCGGGCGCAAGGGAAGGTAGCGCGCGCTCAATTCCTGAAGCCGGGCCGGATGGTTGAGATAGGCCCATTCGGCGGCGAGCACGTGGAGTTGTTCCTGCTCCGCGGTGATTGCCGCGTTCAGCCGCGCGAGGTCGTCCTCGAGGGTCTGCACCTTGTATTTGACCTGAAAAAGACCGAAGCCGACCACGGCGGCGAGAAGGATCCAGAAGACCGTCACCCGCCCCCTCATGCGACCGGCCTCAGCGGTGAGCTGGTGCGTATGGCGGCGCGCATCCGGGCCGAACGGGCCCGCGGATTGCGGCTGATTTCGGCCGCCGATGGCTTGACCGGGCCCCGGTGAAGAAGATGAAAGGTGGGCGCGGCCTCTCGCGCGGTCCCCCGGGAGGGAAGGGACGGCTGATGGCGAGAGGGCCGCGCCCTGGAACCGCAGCGGGCAGAGAAAAACGACTTTACGCTGCGGTCCTCAAGGGAATGGAATGCAATAACGACGAGCCGGCCGCCGGGCTTGAGCAGGGCTTCGGCGGCGGTAAGCCCGCGCGCGAGCTCGCCGAGTTCATCGTTGACGTAAATGCGGAGCGCTTGGAAGGTCCGGGTCGCGGGATCGAGCCGTGCCCGGCTCCGGCCCTTCGCCTGCCGGCCGGCCCGCCTGGCGACGGCGCGGCGCACGATTTCGGCCAGCGCCGCGGTGGTCTCTATGGCGCCCTGGTTGCGGGCGGAGACGATGGCCCGGGCGATCGACCGGGACAGGCGTTCCTCGCCGTATTGATAGATGATGCGGGCAAGTTCGCGTTCCGGCAGGGAATTGACGGCGTCCGCGGCGCTTGGGCCGTCGCCGCCCATGCGCATATCGAGCGGCCCATCGGCCTGGAAGGAAAAGCCGCGCTTAGGATCGTCCAACTGGAACGAGGACACGCCGAGATCGAGCACGATTCCGTCCACGGCGGTGATCCCGTGGCCCCGGAGCAGTTCCGCCATGTCGCCGAAGCGTCCCTCGAGAACGGTCAGGCGGCCGCCGAATTCCGTCGCCAAGCGGGCGCCGCGGCCGACCGCGTCGGTGTCCCGGTCGATGGACCAGACGGTGCAATCGGCGGCTTCTAAAATGGCGCGGCTGAATCCGCCGCCGCCGAAAGTGCCGTCAACGAAGACCTCGCCGTCGGCGGGGGCCAGATCCGTCAGCGCTTCGGCGGCCATGACCGGCAGATGACCGGCGGCCGGGCCGGGGTGGGCCGGGCCGGGGCGGGAAGGGGAAGGGTTCGAGGCGTGCGCGGTCATGGGCGGGGCTCACTTGTCGCCGTCTCGGGGCGCCAGCCGGAAGGTGGCGTTGCGCCGCCCTGCCCGGGCACGGGCTTCCGCCTGGTGGCGCTCGAAGGCCTCGGGGTTCCAAATTTGGAAGGTCTCGCCGCGGCCGACGAAGGCGGCGGCGGTGGTGATGCCGGCATGGGCGGCCAGGAGAGCGGGCAGGACGATGCGGCCATCGCCGTCGATGGGCAGCTGATGGGCGTCGGCGAAAATGGTGGAGGCGAGTTCATCCTGCTCGTCGGAAAACTGGTCCAAGGCATCGACGCTTTGGGACAGCCGCTCCATGCGATCCATGGCGCAGGCCTCGATGGTGGCCTCGCGGTAGGAGCGGAAGGCGACGATGCCCTTGAAGGACTGGCCCCGGACGGCGGCGCGAAACGGCGCCGGCACGGAAACCCTGCCCTTGCGATCGACCTTGTTGATGAAAGTGGATAGGAATAATGCCATCCACGGCCCCTATGAAATCTCGTTCTCCCATCTTCACGAGCCGGCCTCCTTCGATCGGTTCGTCATCCCCACATACCGGCCCATACGGTGCCGTACCACCCCGCCCATATTTGGGATCATCTGGGATATCATGGGATATAATGGGCGTCAACGGAAATTCATAGGTTTTACTTGGTTAACAAAGAGTTAACGCCGGCGACGATTTTTGGTCGTAGCGAGGTGTTTCATGAAATGACGGCGGCGTTTCCTGGCCGATGAATTTCGTCGCCGATTGGGGCGGGAGTTTGTTCGATTAGTGTTCTTTTCAGGGAAAAACGTGCCAGACGGCCTGTAAGCCGGGTTCTGTCTCCCAAGGCCGAAGCCCTCGGTCGATGGCCATTCATCTGGGACGCCCGTCACCGGGCGCCTCGCGCGACCTACCCGGACCCGGCGCGGAAACCCGCCCGCCTTTCGGCATGGGTCCCTATTTGATCTTGCTCCCGGTGGGGTTTGCCCTGCCACCGCCGTTACCGGCGGCGCGGTGCGCTCTTACCGCACCCTTTCACCCTTACCCGGCATGCCCGAAGACGGGGCCGGGCGGTTTGCTTTCTGTGGCACTTTCCCTAGGGTCGCCCCCGCCGGGTGTTACCCGGCACCGTGTTCCCATGGAGCCCGGACTTTCCTCCCCCCGGGGCTTGCGCGATCCGGGGAGCGGCCATCCGGCCATCTGGTACGGTGTGAATGTGGTGCGGAACAGGGCCTGGGTCAAGTTCTGGGGTCAAGTTTCCGGGCCAAGTTCATGGGTCCCATCGAGCAGCCAGCGCAGCCGCGCGCCGTCGATACCGTCCAGCGGCCCTGTCAGGTGATCGGGCCTGAAATGCAGCCGAAACGCGGTGATCAGGGTGCCGGGATCCGTGCCCGGCAGGCCGGTGCCGTAACCGAACCGCGCAAGGCCGGCAGTGAATGCCTCCAAAACGGGGGGCTCGGCATCGGGCGTGAGGTCTGCCGGGGGAAACAGGCCGATCCCGGCCTCGGCCAGCCTAGCCCACGGGAAGCGCTCGCCGGGGTCCTGCTTGCGCGCCGGTGCGACATCGGAATGGCCAAGCACGCGCACCGCCGGGATGCCATGGCGTTGGATAATGTCGGCGGCGAGGAAGATGAGGGCATCGATCTGGGGCTTAGGGTAGTCGCGATATCCGTATTCGTGACCGGGATTGGCGATCTCGATGCCGATGGAACGGGAATTGATGTCGCTGTCCCCGGCCCAGGCGGCTTCCCCGGCATGCCAGGCGCGGGCCTCTTCCGCCACCAGGGCGTAAATCTGGCCGGCTTCGTCGATCAGGTAATGGGCGCTGACGTGCGCGCCGGCATCGCAAAGCCGGTGCAGCGCGTCCTCGACCGTTTCCATGCCGGTGTAATGGACGACTACCATATCGACCTTCGTCCCTGGGGCGCGGTCGCCGAAATTGGGTGACGGGCGTTCGATGGCATTGGCGGTCACGGCGGTCATGGGGGCGTATTACCCCTTGGGGCGGCTTCGTGCCAGGGCGCCGGCGGCAACTTTCCCGCCAAGTGGTTTCACTTTGCTTAGGCTTGCGCCTATCATGGGTGCACCTTAATCGGCATGGATGTGGTGATGTGATGTTGAGCGAGATCGAACGCGGCTGTGAAGACATCGGGCGCCGGGCGCTTGAAAGCCTGCACGAATTTTGTCCCGCCGAGGCGCGCACCGCCCTTGGCCTCAAGCTGATCCGCATCGAAGACGTTTTGGTGCTGCTATCGTCTGCCGATCCCTCGATCCTGATCAATCGGGCGCTCGGCCTTGGAACCGAGGCCCCGGCGAGCGCGGAAACCATCAATGAGGTGGTGCAGGCCTGCCGGCGCCATGGT
>JAPUGG010000151.1 GCA_027292975.1 Alphaproteobacteria bacterium
TGCGCCTTCTCGATCGACAGTTCGGCGCGCGCCTCGTTCAACCGGCCGGCGTAGAGGTCGCGCCCTGCCTCGAGCGCGGCGGCATTGAGCACGGCGATCGTCTGACCACCCTCGATCCGGTCGCCGACCTCGACCCGGAAGGCCTCGATGGGGCCGTTGATCCGGGCGGCCACGACGCCGGCCTGCCGGGCAACCAGCCGGCCGATCACCGGCACCGTCTGGGACAGCGGCACCCGCCTGACCGCATCGACCCGGACCAGCATGGCCTCGCCCTGGGCCGAAGCCGGTCCGGGCCAAGGCGCGCCGGTCAGGCCGAGTGCAAACGCAACGACGAGAAAAAACTTGGGATTGCGGGCGATCGGGACGGCCTCCCGTGATACCGGTGGCACCAGGTAAACTACCCAGTGTACTTGCACGGGAGATTCGGCCATTTCCGGTGCCTAAGTCAATGCCGAAGACCGGGCCGAAGACCGGGCCGAAGACCGGGCCGAACACCGGCTCGGGCCGCCAGGGGCCCGCCGGCCGGTCCTCGGAATTCGACGCGACCCGGCCCCGGGGTCGGGTGTCCGCGGTGTAGGGGCAAATCCTTGTGGCCATGGGCGGTTCCAGCGTCTAACACTACGCCGAGCGGGCGGCGCGGCGCGCGAGGGGTGGCGCGGTGCACGAGGGGTGGTGCGGTGTGCGGGCTGCCTGTTCGATGGAGGCGGGAAGGAACCGGCCGGTGAAACGCGGAATCGACCACCTCGTGCTCTCGGTCGCCGATCTCGAGGCGGCGCGCCGCCGGTACCGGTCGTTCGGCTTCACCACCACACCCCGGGCCGAGCATCCCTTCGGCACCGCCAACAGCCTGGTCCAGCTGGGCGGGAATTTCCTGGAACTGCTCTGTGTCGACGCGCCCGATAAAGTCCCTCCCATGACTCCGGGCCATTTCAGCTTCGGCGCCTTCAACAAGCGCTACGCTGCACGGCGCCAGGGCATGTCGATGCTGGTCCTGCAGAGCGACGACGCGCGCCGCGATCAGGCCGAGTTCGCGGAAAAGGGCCTGCAGACCTATGCGCCCTTCGATTTCTCGCGCCAGGCGACGCTGCCCGACGGCAGCCAGGTCACGGTCTCGTTTTCGCTCGCCTTCGTGACCGAGGAACGGATGCCGGAGGCCGCTTTTTTCGTCTGCCAGCAGCATGCGCCGGAGTATTTCTGGAAGCCGGAATACCAGCGCCACGACAACGGCGCGGCGGACGTGGTCGAGGTCGTCATGGTTGCCGATGACCCGGACTCGTTCGGTGAATTTTTCGCCCGCCTCGAAGGCGAGCACAACGTCTCGGCGCAGGGCGGCGCGCTGGCGGTCTCGACCGCCCGCGGGCGGATCTCGATGTTGACGCCCGAACTCTTCGCCGCGCGCTTTCCCGATGCCGCCATCGCCGAGGCGCCGGCGACGCCGCATTTCGCCGCTTACCGGGTCGCCGTGGCGGATCTGAACGTGACCGAGGCACTGTTTGTCGAGCGCGGCGTGAGCTTCGGGAAGAGCCGGGGCCGGCTGTGGATCAACGCGCCGGAGGCGTTGGGCGCGGTCATCGAGTTCTCGGCCGCGCACGCGGGCTAGTTGGCCGAGCTTTTTACACACAGCGAGGAGGCGCCATGACCACCCTGTTTTACAGCCACCCGGCCTGTCTCGACCACGATACCGGCGGCATGCACCCCGAGAGCCCGGCCCGGCTCGAGGCGGTCCTGGCCGCGCTCGAAGCGCCGGAGTTCGCCGGTCTGGAACGGCGCGAGGCGCCGCCGGTCGGGCCGGCGCAGCTCGCCCGGGCCCACTCCGAGGCCTACGTCGAGGCGGTCTTCGAAGCCATCCCGGAGACCGGCCATGTGAACCTCGACCCGGACACCATCATCTCGCCCGGCTCCGGCGAGGCGGCACGGCGCGCGGCCGGCGCGGTCTGCGCCGCCATGATGGGCATTGGTCGGGAAACATCCAGATCGGCCGACGGGACAGGTTGTATCCTGCACGGGTCAGAGTGCGCCCTCACAGTGTAAAAATGGTCACTGGGCCGCGTTCTCGATCGCCAGATCAGCTCGCCGATGCCGGGAGACCGGCATGCTGCATTCCAAATCAGGAAACGATTGGCCAGCCACCCTAACATGTGCTAGCATTCTCGATAACTAGGAAAGGTTGTCCGTGAATTCTCGGTATGAACTATTGGCGTCGGCTCCATATCAAGACCAGGTAAGACGTTCATAACGGCGTTTATGTGCCAAATTGGAGATGAGGAATGCCGAACCATCGATTCGAACAACGATCCGACCTCTATATGATCTTCGTTTCCATAATATTTGGTATTTTTATAGCTGTGTGGCTTGAACCTGTTGTGAAACTTTTTTCTCCTACAGAATCCTTTACGGAAATATTCGAAGTAATAAAGACTCGTGCTGTTTTACGTGGTGTGCTTGTTTTTTTGATGTTGATTGGCCTCTGGTGGTGGTACGCATGGTTCCTGGGGCACATCGATCCATCGCAAACACTTTGGATGTTCGCCGTCGACTTCATCACCCTCGGTGCCTTTGCGATGGGATTTAGGTTTTGGGCTCACGTTCAAATATTTCCAATAGTTGTCTTTGTTGCGGCCGGCCTCATGCTGGGTAGATTCTCCGCTGCCATTAAGTGTACGAATTCGAGATCGAAAGAGAGGTGGGCGTTGATACTTGCGGTAGCGACCCTCGGTATCTACGCGTTCGGAGCTAGCATGGCAGCAGCGGGTAGCATATTCATCTATGACGGCTCCGACGAGATGTGGAACAAGATTTGGTATTGGATCGACAACGGTGTTATGGGCCTCTTATTCTTGGGGATTGTCGCGACTGCGCTAGCGGCGATCAAAACAGAAGGTATGACGTGGCGGAAACCGTTACCGCTGGTACGCAAAGCGTGAGCGGTGCAGCGGGAAAATTCTCCCGCTCAGGTAGCGAGACCGGAGGGAAACCAACCGATGGGAGTTCGGGTTACTAAAACCACCGAATGGGTCGACGAGTTTATGGCGCGAATAGCGCCCTATGAGCGCAGGATTGTCCAGCACCAATACTTTCAAGAAATGGCTTCTGGAGCCTTGTCTATGAAGAGGTTTCACGGAGGCCTCATTAACTTCTACCCTTTGATCAAGAGCTTCCCGACATACATGGCGCTAACACTCTCCAAGCTCTCATCTGCAGATACCGCGTTCGGTATGAAGGCTCGCCAATGGCTACTTGGCAACATCAGGGTTGAACGACGTCATGCGGGATGGTGGAAGGACTGGGCAGCGGGATTTGGTGTGCCGCGTGATCTGCTAGAAGGAGAAATTTGCCCTCCGCCTGAAATGGATGCGATTAACAATTTTCTGTGGCGCACCTGCACACGTGGATCATTTGTTGAGGCGATTAGTGCTACCAACTTCGCCATTGAAGGTCCTACCGGCCAGTGGGCAAGATACGTGCAGAAAGGGATGACAAAGTATAAAACCGTAAAAGGAGTTAAAGTAAACGATAGAACAATGAAGTGGATAAGAGCTCACGCCGATTACGATGATCAACACCCCCAAGAGGCATTTGACATTATAAAGTGCTCGATTGACACCGCAGACGATCGGAAGAAGGCAGAAAAAGCGGTAATAAGATCGATGGAGTATTATGCATTAGCCCTTGACTCCTGTTATGAATTATTCGGATAGGGTTCATTTTGATCAATAGAAGGCTGTGTGAAATATCGTCAAATCACGGGTTGCACACGCGCTCACCTGGGGCCTGCAGACCTCGTATACAAAGCACTTCGTCACACTAGATTTTGTTCTTAAAAAGCTACCTTAAGATACTAGAAATTCTACGATTTTCATCTCTTCACCGACTCCGTCAGCGACTCTCTCGGCTGCGGTAATCTCGACATATCGCGGAAACAGGTGTTTAACGCGGATAATCCCGTCTAACACTAACCGGGCGAAGGAAACCGCCATGACCACGCTGTTTTACAGCCACCCGGCCAGTCTCGACCACGATACCGGCGCCATGCACCCCGAGAGCCCGGCCCGGTTCGAGGCGGTCCTGGCCGCGCTCGAAGCGCCGGGGTTCGCCGGGCTGGAACGGCGCGAGGCGCCGCCGGTCGCGCCGGCGCAGCTT
>JAPUGG010000152.1 GCA_027292975.1 Alphaproteobacteria bacterium
GGCTGTTCCGACAAATCGAAGCCCGGGAAGTAATGGGCCTGATAATCGATTTCCGGGTGCTTGCGCACGCGCCAGGTCTTGCGATGGGTCAACTGCGGGTCGGTGAAGAGATCGGCGCAGGTGTTGACCTTATAGGCCCCAACGCCGGCCCCCTGCAATGTATCCACCAAGGCGTCGGCGGTTTGCCCGGCGGTCCACTGGCCGATCAGCTCATCGAGCGCGGCGGCGTTCTCCCGCCTCCCGCCTGGGTCCTTGAACCGTTTGTCCTTGGCCCATTGGAGGTGGCCCGCGGCCTCCGCCAGGCGCTTGAATTCACCGTCGGTCCAGCACGACGCGGCGATCCACTGATCGTCCTTGCAGGGATAGGCGTTATGCGGCGCGGCCACGGGGTCGGCGTTGGCATTGCGTTCGACGATTTTGCCGTTGGCGTGGTAGTCGTAAAACAGGCCGGCCAGGAAGAAGGCGCCGCATTCGTATTGCGCGACGTCGATATGGCTGCCCTCGCCGGTTCGCCGGCGCCGGTCCAGGGCGGCCAGGATCAGCGGCGCGCCCACCAGGGCGGCGACGAAATCGATATACGGCCCGTACAACAGCTGGGGCGAGCCGCCGGCTTCGCCGGTCAAGCCGCAGAACCCGGCAAGGGCCGAGAGTTGCGAGCCGAAGCCGCCGGTGGCCGCGCGCGGCCCGGTCTGGCCCATGTTGCAGGTCGAGAGGAAGATGAGGCCGGGGTTTGTCTTCTTGAGCTCCTGGTAGCCCAGCCCGATGCGGTCGATGACGCCGGCGCGCATGTTTTCCACCAGCACGTCGGCCCAGTCCGACAGCCTGCGCGCGAGCTTCAGGCCGCCCGGCTTTTTGACGTCGATGGTGACGGCGTATTTGGAATCGTTGAAGTACGAAAAACAGCCCGACCGGTTGATGCCCTTCTTGCCGTCCTTGTAGGGCGGGTACTGAAGGCGGAACCCGTCGGGCCGGTCGCGGGCCTCGATATGGATCACGGTGGCGCCGTAATTGGCCAGCACCTTGCCGATCCAGGGGCCGGCGGCATAGCCGCCCACCTCGATCACCTTGAGCCCCTTCAACGCCTGTCCCATCGCCGTCATTGGTCGGCCACCACGTTGTCGTCGATCAAGGCGTCGATCTCTGCCGCGCCGAATCCGAACTCGGCCAAAACCTCGCGGCTGTGCTGGCCCGGCCCCGGCACCGGGCGCTCGATGCTCAGCCGTTGGCCGTCGACCACTGCGGGGCCGCCGCAATGGCGCTCGGTGCCGCCGCCGGGCGCCGCCAGGTCGGCCCAGAACCCCCGCGCTTCCAATTGCGGGTCATGGGCGATGTCGGCGACATTGTTGACGGGATAGCCCAGCATTTCCCGCTCGAACGCGCCCTGAAGGAATTCAGCCTTGGTGATGGACATGAAGAATTCGCCGATCGGCGCTTCCATGGCGTCCACCTCGTCCTGGGTGGCCTGGGTGGAGTCGAATTTGGCCCAATCGAAATCCACCAGCACGCCGAGATCGGCCCCGGCCTCGTCCATCCAGGCGGCCAGGGCTTGGTTGGTCCTGCGGCCGGCGATGCCGCCGTAAATGATGAAATTGAGATAGCCGTCCTGGCACGGCCAGAACACGCGGTAGACCGCGCCATGGACCGAGCGCCCCGTCATGAAAGCGCCGGCGCGCAAGGGGTTGACGCCGATCAGGTCCCACGACGCGGGGGCATGGGCGATGGAGGCGACGATGGCGGCCTGGGCGGAGACATCCACGTGCTGGCCGCGGCCGGTGGCCGCCCGGCCGGTCAATGCCACCATGGCGCCCACCGCCGCCTGGGAGGCGGCCCATGGGTTGGACTGGGGCGCGGTGACGCGCAACGGCATGCCGTCGGTTTCGCCGGCCAGCGACATGGCCCCGCCCGCCGCCATCAGTTCGATGTCCGAGGCCTGCCACTGGGCCCGGGGGCCGGTGCGCCCGAAGGGCGTGATAGAAACATGGATCAGCTTGGGATTGGCCGCCCTGAGCTTGTCGGGGTCGAACAGCCGCGCGCGCGTGGAGCCGGGAGGCGCCGTTTCCAAAAGGAAATCGGCAAATGCGGCCAGTTTCAGGAAGGCGGCACACCCCGCGTCGCTGTCGAGCTCGAGCGACAACAGCCGCTTGTTGGCGTTGTTGGCGCGCCAATCCGGGGCGTCCAGGGAGGCGCCGGGCGGCTCGATCTTGATGACGTCGGCGCCGATATCGGCGAGGATCCGCCCCGCCAGCCAACCCAGTTGGCCGGTGCAGTCGAGAACCCGGTAGGGCTCCAGCAGCATGGGATCGGCCTCCTCGTCAAGCCCCCCGGCGCGTCGGGCTAGCGGCCGGTCCGTGCCAGAGACAGGACCCAACCCTGCATCCGTGACTTCATATCCTTGATTTGGTCGTCGGTGAAGAAGTCCTTCGGATCGACCTTGTCCACGGGGTAGACGGGACGGTGGAAGTCTTGCTCGTAGCCGTAGGGCACGGTCGCATCGATCCCCATGCCGCCTTCGAACACGGTGTTGGAGGCGGTCCACTGGGCGTTGCCGGCGGTCATGCGTTCGGCCGGCATGAAGGTCTGGCCGATGCCGCCCGGATGGGGGTTGAGGATATCGGTCTGCGGGTTCACCCGGGTGGTGAGGCACCACATGATATCGTCCATGTCGTAGATATCGACGTCTTCGGAAACCGCGATCACCAGGCGCGCGCCCTGGGAACAGGCCAGGATGGCGGTCAGGAAGTTGCGTTGCCAGCCTTCCTCGATCTTGTTGCGCTTCTTGACCTGGATGATGGCGCCGCCCCAGTCGGTCATGCAGTAGGGGATGTGGACGTTCTGCACGATCCCCGGCTGAAGCCGGTCGCAAAGCTCGAAGATCGCCGATTCGCGCACACAAGTGTCGATATTGGCGCAATCGGCCATGTGGACGCCCAAGAGGAAGATGACCGGCCGCGATTCGGGCTTGCGCATGGTGATGGCGGTGACGTGGAAGGTCGGCGCCTTGTAAGCCTTGCCCATGTAGCCCGCCCATTCGGGATGGAAGAAGTACTTGCCCTGGACGTCGGCGTCTTCGGATTCCTTGGTCTCGTAGCGCTTGTCCCGGGGATGGAGATAGCCTTCCAGCACGTATTCCGAGTCGGCCAGGGTGTAGGCGTCGATGGTGCGGCACTTGACGATGCGGATGGGCTGGCCCTGCACGGCGCCGGCGAGGCCCACCTCGTCATAGCCCTTGGGCATGATAGCGTAATCGAATCCGCCGCCCGCCACGAAGGTGCAGGCCGGCGGGACGCCGAAGCACATGGTCAGCGGGATCGGCTCATCGTCGCGGTAATGCTCGGTCATGATCTGCCACATGTGGGAACCCGGCGAGATCTGGAAGGTGCCGACATTACCCCAGCGGAAGTTCATGCGGTTGTACCCGATATGGCTGCCGCCGTCGAAATAGTCGCCGATCACGCAGGAAATGCCCGAACCGATGGTGAGCTCGGTTTCCAGATCCGTGTGGCGGATGGCGGTGATCCATTCGTTGACGTCGAGATCGTCGGTGATGACATGTTCTTGGGCTGGCGCGTCGTCCTGGGACATCTCCACCGGCGCCAGGGGGTGTGAGAAGGCATCGGCCACCTTCTTCACGCGGTCCTTGGAATTCTCCCAGCCGAACATCTTCTCGACCACGTCCATATTACTGAACAGGTTGGTGATGGCCCGGGCGTGGGGCTTGCCCTTGAGGTTATTGAACAGGATGCAGGGGCCGCCGTCGAAATGCTTCTGAAGACCGGTCAGTTCGAGGTCGGGATTGACCTCCTGGTCGGTTTCGATCAGATCGCCTTCGGCCCTGAGCCAATCGAGGGTAGAACGAAGAGTTGTGAGGTCGTTATTCATGTTTTTTCCCAGTCTCCATTCGGTTTTCTGTTGGTCGGGTGGTGCCGCCAGGGGCCCGTTCAGCCGGCAAGGGCCGCGCTGAGCTCCGGATCCTTCTGGTATGCGCTTTCATCGATGAGTTGGCCCATGTTGGATTGGGCGCCGGATTTGGCGAGGGCTTCGAGATACATTTTGTGGATGCCGGGGTTCTGGTCCCCGTATTCGATCTGGTTGCCGCCCTGATTGACGTCGACATCCATGCCGAGCCAAACGCGTTTCTTCTCCGCCAGGGTGGGGTAGCGCAGGCTGCCCATGGCGATGGCGAGGTAGCGGGCCGGTTCCGGGCTGGTGTTGAAGTGCTGGTGCCACATCTGGTCCGGCGGCGCGAAGACGACGCCGTGGTCCCAATCGATCCGCACCAGGTCCTGTTCGAAATCGAACCACAGGATCGAATAGCCCTCACCGGTGCAGCACATGACGTGGAAGTCGGCGCCGTGGCGGTGGCCTTTCTTGTAGGTGCCCACCGGCATTTCCGAGCAATGGGCGTGCATGGTGCCGTCGGCCAGCGAGAACATGATGTTGGAGCCGCCCGCACCGCGCTGGTCCCACTTGATCAGCTCGAACTTGTCGAGGGCCGGCACGAAATTGGTTTCCCACATGTGCCTGCCCGGCTTTTTCGGGATCATTTCGCCTTCGCCCGCGAAATAGTCGCTTTCACTTTCGCGTTCGGGGAACTTGGCGTCGTTGGCGAAGACGAAATCCGAATTGCGGTAGAGGTTGATAACCAGCGGCGCGTTGTTGCAGGAATAAAGCCGCGCCCGCTCGGACCCGGAGCCGTTGAAAAGCTGGTACTTGCAGTTCAGCGGCAGGGCGAACAGGCTCTTGGGGCCCCATTCGAAGCTGTGGCTGCGCCCGTCATAGGTTTCCACCGTGGTCGAACCATGGCCGTCGATGACGTAGAACACCTCTTCGAACATGAACTGTTGGGGCTCGGTCTTGCCACCGGCCGGAAGGTCGAGCACATAGATGGCGAGGAAATCGCCGCGCCCCCTGAGATGCGCGAAACATCCATCGACACCCATCCGCGCCCAGGGCTTGGTTTCCACCGTCTTGATGTCGATACCGAAATCCTCGACGATGGGAATGCCTTCATCGGCGCACCAGTTCAGGTAAGGATCGACCAGAAACTTGTCGTCCGCCATCTCCACGACGGCCCTGTTGATGTCATCCAAATTCGTGCTCATAAGCGCGCTCTCCTTAGGTGGCAGCTAGGTTCGGCAAATCGCCAATATCTCAGGACTTTCGAGGGCATCGTCTCTATCCGCCTGCACTACGTCAAATGGTATTTTCCTAGAGGTTCGCAAGCCTTTCGATCTAGCTCAGCCGCCCAGTTCCGCGGCCTTTTCGGCAATCCCCTCAAGCCAGTCGATGCGGCCTTGCACCGCCAGGCGCTGGTGATAGAAGGCGAGGGAACGCAGGCCCCCCAATTCTTCGCCGCCGCCCGCCCGGCCGGGGCCGCCATGGACGCATTGGGGCATGACGATGCCGTGGCCGGTCTGGCCCCGGCCGACGCTTTCGTCCACCACCAGGACACGGCCGTGATCGGCGCCAAGTGCTAGAACCGCGTCACCGGCGAAACCCCCATCACCGGTGAACACCGAGGCCGCGAGCGAGCCGCCGCCCCGGGCGGCCAAGGCGAAGGCGTCGGCGGCCCCGTCATAGGGCATCAGCGTGCAGACCGGTCCGAAGGCTTCCACCGAATGAACCGCGTCCGCGGCCTTGGGATCCTTGCACCGTAGCAGCGTCGGCGGGATGAAACACGATTGATCGGCATCGGCGTCGACCGGTTCGAACGGGTCGTCGCCGATGATGGTTTCGGCCTCGCCCTTGAGTTGGGCCAGCGCGTCGGAGACGGCGGCCTGCTGCGACTTGTTGACCAGCGGACCCATGGTGACGTCTTGGTTGCGCGGATTGCCGGTGACGGTCTTGACAAGCCGTGCGCCGATAGCCTCCGCAACCTCGCCGATCAGCGCCGCGGGCACCAGGGCGCGGCGAATGGCGGTGCATTTCTGGCCCGCTTTCTGGGTCATCTCCTTGGCCACCTCGCGCACGTAAAGATCGAACTCGGCGCACCCCACGCCGGCGTCGGGGCCGAGGATGGAGGTGTTCAGGCTATCGGCCTCCACGTTCACGCGCACCGATGACGCCACCACGTTGGGGTGGCCGCGGAGTGCATTGGCGGTCAGGGCAGAGCCGGTGAAGGCGAGGGCGTCGGAGCCGGTTAGGTGATCACTGATGTCCCGTGCCGCGCCGCAGACCAGGCTCAAGGCGCCATCGGGCAGAATGCCAGCGTCGATCACGTCCTTGACCATCCGGTAGGAGAGCAGCGCCGTCGCCGTCGCCGGCTTGGTCAAGACCGGGACGCCGGCGAGCAGCGCCACGCCGGCCTTTTCCCAGAGCCCCCAGGAGGGAAAGTTGAAGGCGTTGACATGCACGGCGATGCCGCGGATCGGCACCGCCAGGTGCATGGCCTGAAAGCTTTCCTCGCGGGACAGGCGCTCGAAACGGCCATCGCGCAAGGCCTGGGCATCGCCCAGTTTCTCGCCGAGCCGCGCGAAGAACTTCAGGGTGGCGATGCCACCGTCGATATCGATGGCCGCATCGGTCGATGTATTACCGGAATTGGCCAGCGCGATTTCGCCATAGGCGTCGCGGTTGGCGCTAAGCGTCTCGGCGATGGAAGCGATCAGTTGGCCGCGTTGGGCGTAGGTCATGGCGCGGAGCGCCGGGCCGCCGACCGCTCGGCCATGGGCCATGGCGGCACCGATATCGATGCCCGCCGTGGAGGCCCGGGCCAGTTCCTCGCCGGTGACGGGATCCACCAGCGGCGTGCCCTGGTCGTTGCCTTCGACCCATGCGCCGCCGACATAACTGGAAAGTTTCATGATTCTCCCTTCAAGGATCCGGATCGCCACTTAGCACTGGGCGTCCATGAATTTTCGCACAGGATAGCGAAAAGCCGGTGCCGGGCAAGATGCGTTTGAGGCCGGCCCGCGGGGCCCACCCTGGCCCCGATAATTGGCATTGGGTTCAATGGCTAAATCTGTCATCAAGAAGCATTATCGTTAATGGTTCTGTGGCTGCCGACGCCGGTGTAAGTCATTGACAGGACTGATCGGGTAGTTGAAACAGGGGTCCTGATCCTTGGATAGGGAAGTGTTTTTCCACCAGCGGGAGCATCAGGGTTCATATGGCGGCAATCAAGCCAGGCCAAGGAGGCGCGGTCGAGGTTTCCGTGACTTTGATCTGTGGCGCGCATGGCAACCGCTTGGCCGCGCCCTGATTCCCGCACCGTCCTCGATTCCGTCCGCCGCCTGTTTGTCCCTATCCCGGCGTCGGGCATATCGGCTTTGAGAATTCCCCAACCCCTTGAGGGTTCTGGACGGGCCGTGAAAGGAAAGTGTATAAGCCCGCCAAGCCTCGCCACACAGGGTTCCCGTTGGAGAACTGAATGCCGGACCTAGAGCTCAAAGTCACCGTGATAAAAGAGCTGACTCCCAGCATCAAGATGTTCGAGTTGGTCAGCGCCGTTGGCGGGGAACTGCCGCCGTTCCAGGCCGGGGCGCATATCAATGTCCGCACCTGCGACGGTTTGATCCGGTCCTATTCCCTTGCCAACGATCCCGCCGAAAGGGATCGCTACGTTACCGCGGTGCTGCGCGAGCCCGAGGGCGCTGGCGGGTCCAAATGGATGCATGACGAGCTTAAGGTGGGCGACCTGCTGACCAGCTCCGAGCCGTTGCAGGACTTCGCGCTGGACGAAGGGGCTGGGCTGTCGATCCTGCTGGCCGGCGGTATCGGTATCACGCCGCTGATGGCCATGGGCTACCGGTTGCGGGCCCAGCGGCTGCCCTGTCACCTTCATTATTGCACCAAGGCGCCCGAGGACACGGCCTTCATGGATGAGGTGAAGGCACTGTTCGGCGGCGACCTGACCTTCTACCACGATGGCGGCGATCCTTCCAAGGGCATCAATCTCGAGGAAACCTTCGCGACCCCGCCGGACGGGGCCCATCTCTATTTTTGCGGCCCCGCCGGCCTGATCAACGCGGCCCAGGCGGCGACCGCCCACTGGCCCGAGGGAAAGGTTCATTTCGAACTGTTCGCCAGCGCGCGGACGGAGGAGGAAGTCGCCGAGATCGCCGCCCGCGCCGGTGCCGACCAGGCGTTCGAGATCGAGCTCGCGCAGAGCGGCCAGACCCTCACCGTGCCGGCCGACAAGTCCATCCTCGACGTGCTTCTCGATAGCGGCTTCGGGGTCCCCTATGCCTGCGAGGAAGGTTGGTGCGGGGCCTGCACCACCGACCTGGTTGCGGGCAAGGCCGAGCACCGCGACGAGGTCCTGAGCGACGCCGAAAAGGCGGCCAATACCAAGATTCAGGTTTGCATCTCCCGCGCGCTGCCGGGCGAAAAGCTGGTTCTCGATCTTTAGCGGGGGCCAGCGCGCACCGGATGGCGCGACGCGAATGGGGTTGCCGATCGCGCCCTGAAAATGAGACAATCGGGTTTGGGATTGCCATTTGAAAGGGGTTAGGCATGGTGGGGACCGCCGATCTGTCGGTGAAAGTGCTTTCCCCGGCGCTGGGCGCGGAAATCACCGGTCTCGATCTGTGCCATCCCTTGCCCCGGTCGGTGGTCGATGAAATTCTCGCGCTGTGGCGCCAACACATCGTCTTGGTCTTCCGGGATCAGGATTTGACCATGGAGCAGCAGCTCGAATTCGCGGCCAGCTTCGGCGCGCTCGGCGCGCGCAAACAGGCGCCCGACGAATTGCGCGAGAGGACCGAAGGGATCTATCAGACCAACGAGAACACTCTCCTGGTCACCAACATCAAGGTCGACGGCCAGCCGATCGGCGCTTTCGGCGACGCCGATATGTGGTTCCACATCGATTCCGGTTACGCCGAACGTCCCTACAAATACACCATCCTCCATGCCTTGGAATTACCCTCCAAGGGGGGCAATACCCTGTTTTCAAACACCTATCTGGTGTATGACGCCTTGCCCAGCGGGTTGAAGGAGAAACTGTCGGGGCGCAAGGCGCTGCACATCCACGAATACCTGCGCACCGAAAAGGTCGATATCAGCAAGGATATCAGCGGCTCACCGCACCATTACCACCCGGTTTTCATCACCCATCCCGAAACCGGAAGGAAGGCGCTGTTCGTCGATCGCCTGATGACCCGATTGATCGAAGGTTTCGACGAGGCGGAAAGCGAGCGTATCCTCAATCAGCTCTTCGATCTGTTGGAAAGTCCCAAGTTTCTCTACGAACATTTTTGGCGGCTGGGGGATGTCGTCATGTGGGACAACCGGGTCGCGGTTCATGGACGAACCTGGTTTCCCAGGGAAGAAAATAGGCTGCTGCGCCGCTGCACCATCGAGGGGGAGCCTTTATACGAGTGACGATCCAGGGAGAAAAATAAAAAATGCCAAGACCAAGAAAGATAGAATGGCCCGACGACGCCCGCATCTGCGTGACGTTCATCGTCCCCTATGAAGTATGGCCCGATGACCTGGGCACGGCGCAGTCCCGGCAAAGCCAGCCCGGCCACCACATTCCACCTCCCGATGCGCGCTTTAAAGTGAGCCTGTCGGCGGTGACCGAGCGCGAATACGGCGACCGCGCCGGCATCTGGCGGCTTCTGGATTTGTTCAAACGCTATGACATCAAGGCGTCGCTCCTCCTGAATGGCTTGAAGGCGGTCGAACTGGGCCGGGAGGAAAACGCGGAGCTGTTGGGGGAGCTCATCTCCCAGGGCCATGAATACGCCTCGGAGGGTTACGTGCACGAATATTCCTTCATGTACACAAGGGAGGAAGAAGGCGAATCCATGAAGAAGACCATCAAGGCCTTCGAGGACACCTTCGGCTATCGGCCATCGGGGTACCTTTCCCCGGGCCATTGCCACACCGATAACACCCTCGAGTTGGTGGCGGAGAACGGCTTCACATGGTGGGCGGACCCGCTCAATGATGACGTGCCGTACATCCTTAAGGCCCATGGACGCGACATCGTGGTCATCCCCTACAACATTGCCGGGTGCCACGATTATTCCACCTACCGGGGCGACCGTACACCACGGGATTTGCTGCAGATCTGGATGGACCAGTTCAACTACCTTTACGCGGAGGGGGAGCGTGGGTACCCCAAGGTATTCTCCATCAATCTCCATCCCTTCGTCTCGGGGGTGCCGTTCCGCGCCCAGGTGATCTCCGAATTCATGGATTATGTTCGGAGCAAGGAGAAGGTTTGGCTCGTGCCCCGCATCGAAATCGC
>JAPUGG010000153.1 GCA_027292975.1 Alphaproteobacteria bacterium
GCGTCGATATCCGCCAGCACCACCTGCCACCCATCTTCCACCAGCGCTCGGGCACAAGCCCGTCCGATGGCACCGGCACCGCCCGTGACCAGAACCGTTCCCATGGCCGGCTCAATAATCGCCCATGGGCCGGTAGTCGGGCGGCTCTCGGTTGGCCGCCATGCACAGCGCGGCAATATCCCGGCGATGGGTGAACCACACCAAATCCTCATGTTCCTTGACGTAGCGGATCATCTTCTCCCAGGCATAGGCGAGGTAGGGCCGGCCGCCGAACTCGGCGTGGACCAGTGCGTCGATGCGGCCCGGGCGGCCGCGCTTGGCTTCCTCGACGACGAAGTCGAACGCGTCCTTGAAGCCTTCGTAAGCCACCGTGCCGCTCGACACGCCGCCGCCCCAGGCGCGGATATCGTTGAAAAACCAATGCTTGGGAATGATGGTGATGGGCTTGCCGTTGGCCCTGACCACATAGGGCAGATCGTCGTCGGATTGATCGCCGCACCAAGTATAGCCCTCGTCGGCCAGGATACCGATGGTCTCGGGAGTATGTCCCCCGCCGGGCCCGACCCAGCCGACGGGCGGGGCGCCGGTCACCTCCTCGATGACGCGGTTGCACTCTTTGATTTCGGCGCGCTGCTGATCCGGTGTCAGATCGGTGATCTTGATATCATTGGTGGTGCCGTGGCCGGCGATCTCATGTCCGGCATCGTGGAGCGCCTTGACCGCATCGGGCCAGCGTTGGCAAGCGAGCCCATTGACGTCGATGGTGGCGCCGACGCCGGTGCGCTCGCAGATCTCCATGATTCGCCAAATCCCCACATTGCCGCCGTAATTGGAATGGGAAATGGAGGCAAGGTTGACGTCGAGGCCGGATTGCCTCTTGAAGTGCCCGCCCTTGGTGAAGGCCTCGAATGCGACCGTGAAGGTCGCGCAGATCATCTTGCCGTCCGGCCATTCAATGGTGCGTCGCATAATGTCCCGATCCCACCTTCATGGCGGAGAGGTTCTTGACCTTGCGGATCCGCCGGTTTCGAAAAAGGGTACTCCCACGGAGACCGCCATCGCAAGCCTGCGGTGCCGAGAGAAGGAGCGTAGCCTTGACTCGCGGCGGACTCGGGGCGAGAGTCACTGAGATGCGCCGCCGCAGCCGGGCAGGGGAATGTTGCCGCGGCGGCCCAGGCTGGAAGCCTGCACGAACATGTGTATAACCAGGGAGGCCCTATCATGACCCGCAAATTCCTTAGCTTGACCATCGCCTTCGCATCCTTGGCGGCGTTTTCCGTCGCCGTCACGGCGCCGGCGGGCGCACAGAGCCTGTCGGCCAACGAAAAGCTTTACGCCGAGCTCGCCAAGCTGCCCGCCAAGGAGCGCCAGGCGCGCCTGGTGGCCGGCGCCAAGAAGGAAGGCACCATCGAGATGATCCATTCGCTCCGGCGCAAGCTCGGGCGCAACCACATCAAGGGTTTCACCAAGAAGTATCCCTTCATCAAGGTGAAGAACTCGGACATGGGCTCCCAGGACGCCGCCGAGCGGGTGGTGGCGGAAGAAACCGCGGGCCGGCATCTGACCGATACCATCTCCATCGGCGTACCCGATGCAACCATCCTCATCGCGCAGAACCGCGTAGCCCGTTATCCCACGCCGGCGACCAAGCGGATCTTCGCCAGGTACAAGGGCTTCATCGACCCCCAGAACCGGTGGGTGCCTTATTACTGGAGCGAGTACGGCATGTCGTACAACACCAACCTGGTGAAAGAGGCCGATGCCCCCAAGCAGTGGTTCGACCTCTGTAAACCCAAATACAAGGGCAAGTTCTCGTTCGATCCGCCGACCACCCGGTTCCTGGTCGGCCTCTATGTCATGATGGGCGAAGAAAAAGCCAAGAAATTCATCGCCTGCATAGGCAGGAACAATCCGATCATCCAGCGCGGCCATACGGCGCGGCTAAAGCTCATGCTGCGCGGCGATCATTGGATCCAAGGGGGCAACTATTTCTACCGCGGCACGAAGATGAAGAATAAAAACCCCAAGGTCCCGTTCAAGGCGGTCTATACGGCGCCGGTGCTGGGCTATGCCGGGGCGATCATGATCAACAAGAACGCGCCGCACCCCTATGCGGCCGCGCTATGGGCCGACTACACGCTGTCCAAGACCTCCCAGAAAGTGTTGCGCAAGGCCTGGCGGGGGACCCTTGCCATGAAGCACGCGTATTTCCCCGAAGATGCCAAGCTTATTACCTATAACTACCTGAGCGCCGACATCGTCAACCGCTTGCACGACTACTGGGGCAAGCACGTCGGCCGCAAGGTCCGGAAGCGTAAGAAATAACAAGGTATTGAAGCCAGCCGGGCTGGGCCTACGGGAGGCCGAGGGGGTCTCCCGCAGCACTCCTTGCGTTTGGGGGCCCATCGGCCCCTGACAGGCCATCGGAAGGTTGAGGGCTCGAATCCTCCCGGGCACGCCAAGTTCCTAATAATTTCAATGAGATACGGCGCATCCGTGACGGTGCATTTTTATTGTTCTGCTCTATGTCCGCATTATGTCCGCAAGCTGAGGGAGTATGAAAAGGGCGGGGCCTTCTGGCCCCGCCCCTTTACCTTTTCTCCTTCAAAGGTCCGGGTTTCTCGCTTGTGAAGGACTCGTAGGCGACGAAGAGGATTTTAGAACGGAAGGCTCCTCGGGTTGACTTTAGCCCCGTGGGGGCGT
>JAPUGG010000154.1 GCA_027292975.1 Alphaproteobacteria bacterium
GTTCCACCAGGAATCGGAATCCGGCGCATGGCTGATCAGGACGAACCGCTCGCCCTCGGCCACCGCCGGGGTGGCCACCGCGCTCCAAATACCAAGAGCCGTCAAGGCTCCCAGCGCAATGGAGGAAACTTTTCTGAAAAGAGATGTCATCTTCGCCTCCTGTCTTGCGTTTGTAATTTTTCAAGCCCTTCCCAGGCTTTTCATTGACCGACGTTGACGATCCGAATTCGGGAACGTCGGTATAAAAATATTGTTGCAAAATTTCAACAGAAAATTTATTCTATTTTCAAACCAGGCCACAACCTGCCGCCCTCAAGCCGGACAGCGAAGAATGGTTCTAGGAAAGGACATCCAGAGACCATGACAAAACCCAGGTCTCAGGCCGCAAAGCCTGCTCCCCTCGAAGACGCCGAACCGTTGTTGCCGGCAACCTACGAGGAGATGGTTCATGCGATTTCGGCGAGTTATGACCGTCTGAGTAAGCGTCTGAAGCAGATAGCCGGGTATTCCCTGGACCACCCCAACGATTTCGCCATCGACACCATTGCTGAAACCGCCCGCAAGGCCAAGGTCCAGCCCTCGGCCCTTATCCGGTTTGCCCAGGCCTTCGGGTTCGACGGTTTTTCCGATGTCCAAAGGCTGTTCCAACAGCGCCTTCTGGAAGCGCGCCCCAGTTACGAATCCCGGCTCGAGTCGGTGCGGGACTGCGGCGAAAACACGCCCTCGGCGCTGCTCGACCGGTTCGTCGAAGGTAACATGGCCGCCCTGGAGCACCTGCGCCAGGAAATCCAGCCGAAGAAGCTGGATGAGGCGGTCCGTCTTCTCAGGCAAGCCGACGTAATCCATATCATCGCCATGCGACGCGCCTTCCCGCTCGCCGCCTACTTCTTCTATTTGGTCACTACCATGGGGCGGCGGGCGCAGCTGATGGATAGTGTCGGGGGATTGGGCCGGGAGCAGCAGGTCTTGATCGGACCCAACGACGCCCTTTTCGTGGCCAGCTTCTCCAGCTACACCACAGAGGTCGTTCAAGCCGCCGAGGAAACCCTGCGCCGCGGCATCCCGGTGGTCGCCCTGACCGACCATCCCTTGAGCCCGCTCACCACGAACGCCACCGTCTGCTTCCATGTGGAGGATGCCGCCGTGCACGATTTCCGCTCGCTCGGCGCCTCCATGTGCCTGGTGCAAACCCTGGTCGTCGGATTGGCCGCGGGAAATTAAGCCATTTTTACCGGCAATCCGCTTTCCATGGACTTTTTGGCGGCGAGCGCCAGGGCCAGGGCGACGCGCCCTTCTTCCATGCCGACCAGCGGTGTCGCCTTGCCTTCGAGACAATCGAGGAAGTGCGCCAGTTCGTTACGGTAGGCCTCTTGGTAGCGCTCCAAAAAGAAGTACAGCGGCTTTTCCCGGCTGACGGCGTCCTTGGTCCAGGATTCGAGACTGCGCGCGCTACGGTTTCCCGCCCGCAGCATGCCCTCCGAGCCGAAGGCCTCGATCCGTTGATCATAGCCGTAGACCGCCCGGCGACTGTTGGAAATCTGGCACAGTTTTCCGCTTTTGGTCGTCAAAGTGACGACCGCCGTATCCACGTCCCCGACCTTGCCGATTTCCGGATCGACCAGATTGGAGCCCCTGGCAAAGACCTCATCGGGCACTTCGCCCAGGATCCAATGGGCCATATCGAAATCGTGGATCATCATATCGAGGAACAGGCCGCCGGAACCGGCAATGTAATCGACCGGAGGCGGGGCCGGATCACGGCTGGTGATGATGACGGTCTCGACCTCGCCGACCGCGCCCCGGCTGACCGCTTCGCCCAGGCCGCCAAGCGTCGGGTCGAAGCGGCGATTGAAGGCGATCAGGGTCGTCACCCCAGCTTGCCTGACGGTTTCCGCCGCTTGATCCACACGGGCCGGGTCGAGAGCGATGGGCTTTTCACAGAAAATCGCCTTGCCGGCCCGTGCCGCCGCCTCAATCAGATCGGCATGAGTGTCGGTCGGGCTGGCAATCAGAACCGCGTCGACGGCAGGGTCGGCAAGCGCCTCCTGCATCGTCGCGGGACGCCCCCCATGCTCTTTCGCCAATTCAGCCGCCGCCTCCACGTTGACGTCGACCACATAGCGAAGGCTGGCCCTGTCGCTCGCGGCGATGTTGCCCGCATGAATCCGCCCGATTCTACCGGCGCCGAATTGACAGAATTCAACCTTTTGCACGCCCATGGCCCTTCCTTGCATTGCCCGGGGCATTGCCCGGGATCTTGGGATTTTCGGCCACCGATCCGGAAACGATATTCCCGATCCAATCGCCTTGCCATTTCAGATATTATATTCTAAATATTTTCAGAAGCGAAAATTTTATTCGATCGCCGCTGTAGGGCTTCGAGTATGAAAAACCTAAACCTCGATGTCATTACCATAGGCCGTTCTTCCGTCGATCTGTACGGAAATCAGGTCGGCGGCCGCCTGGAGGACATGGCCAGTTTCTCCAAGTACCTGGGCGGCAGTCCGACCAACACGGCCGCCGGTACCGCGCGCCTGGGCCTGAAGTCCGCCGTGATCACCGGCGTCGGCGACGAGCACATGGGCCGCTTCATCATCGAGCAGCTGCAGCGCGAAGGCGTCGATACCCGCGGTGTGAAGACCGACCCGGAACGCCTGACGGCGCTGGTCATCCTGGGGATCCGCGACACGGAGACCTTCCCGCTCATCTTCTACCGCGAGAACTGCGCCGACATGGCGCTGACCGAGGACGACATCGATCCCAACTTCATCCGTTCCGCCCGGTCCGTCGTTCTCTCGGGCACTCATTTCTCGACCGCCACCGTCGCCGCGATGTCGCGCAAGGCGGCGGAGATCTGTCGTGAGAATGGCGGACGGGTCGCCTTCGACATCGATTACCGGCCCGTGTTATGGGGCATCGGCGGCCACGGCACGGGCGAGGAGCGCTACGTCAAGGACGGTGCGGTAACCGAACACCTGCAGGCGATCCTGCCGCTCTGCGACCTGATCGTCGGCACCGAGGAGGAACTGCACATCGCCGGCGGCGCCACGGACACCCTGGAGGCCATCCGCGCGATACGCGCGAAGACCGACGCGGCAATCGTCTGCAAGCGCGGCCCCATGGGCTGCGTGGTGTTTCCGGGCGACATCCCCGACGACATCGAGAAGGGCATCCGCGGCCCCGGCTTCCCGGTCGAGGTCTACAACGTGCTCGGCGCCGGGGACGCCTTCATGAGTGGCTTCCTGCGCGGCTGGCTGCACGATGAGAGCTGGGAGACTTGCGCCAAGTTCGCCAACGCTTGCGGCGCCTTCGCCGTGTCGCGCCATGGCTGCACGCCGGCGATGCCGACCTGGACCGAGCTGACCTATTTCCTGGAGCGGGGTAGCAGCGAGCATGCTCTTCGCAAGGATGAAGCCCTGAACCATATCCATTGGGCGACCACGCGGCGCCGCGATTGGCCGGAGCTGGTGGCCCTCGCCATCGACCACCGGGTACAGTTCGAGGAGATGGTGGATGAAATCGGTGGCGACCTGAGCCGGGTCGGCGAATTCAAGAAGCTGGCGATCCGGGCGCTCGACCGGGTTGCGAACGGCCGGCCCGGATTCGGCACCCTGCTCGACGGCCGCTACGGCAAGGAGGCGCTGCACGGCTGCATGGACGGCCGCTACTGGGTCGGCCGGCCGGTGGAGCTGCCCGGCTCGCGTCCCCTGCGCTTCGAGGCCGGACCCAACATTACGGGAGAACTTCTCGAATGGCCGGCCGATCAGGTGGCCAAGTGCTTGGTCTTCTATCATCCGGACGATCCGGACGTCTTGAAGCGCGAGCAGGAACAGACCGTCGTCACCCTGTTCGAGGCTTGCCGCCAAACCGGCCACGAACTGCTGTTGGAGGTCATCCCCAGCAAGGCAGGGCCGATCGACACCCAGACCGCGGCCCGCGCCATGCAGAACTTCTACGACCTCGGGGTGAAGCCGGACTGGTGGAAGCTCGAGCCGGTCGCCGACGATGTAACCTGGCGCGAGATCAGCGCCTGCATCGAGCGCAACGATCCCTATTGCCGGGGCATCCTGGTGCTCGGCCTGGATGCGCCGATGGAAGATCTGATCGCCTCGTTCGAGTCGATGGCGTCCCACGAGTGGGTGAAAGGCTTCGCCATCGGGCGTACAGTGTTCGGCGACGCCGCCCGCGCCTGGCTGGCCGGAAAGATGGATGACGCGGCGGCGGTCGATCAAATGGCCGCCCGCTTCGGGAGGCTGGCGGAGGCCTGGGGCCGCCTGCGCGGTTCCTAAAGAGTCCGGCCCGGACTCTAAGATAGGAAAGGACGATGTCCATAGTTAAGCTGACCACCGCCCAGGCTCTGGTGCGGTTTATGATCAATCAGAAGGTCCGTGCCGACGGCAAGGTGGTACCCCTGTTCGCCGGTGTTTGGGCGATCTTCGGTCATGGCAACGTGGCCGGCCTGGGCGAGGCGCTCTATTCGGTGCGCGACGTGCTGCCGACCTTTCGCGGCCATAACGAGCAATCCATGGCCCATGCCGCCATCGCCTACGC
>JAPUGG010000155.1 GCA_027292975.1 Alphaproteobacteria bacterium
CGTCAGGAAGGAGGTCTGGAGCACCAGGCAGACCAAGATCGCGACCCACCCCATGTCGACATCAGTGCCGGCGAAGACGGGGAGGAACAGGGGCAGCACGATATAGCAAATCTCGATCCACTCCATGAAGAAGCCGAGCAGGAACAGCAGGAACAGCATGAAAACAAGGTCGGCGGTGGGCCCGCCCGGCACCAACGCGAAGAGTTGCGCCACCAGCTCGTCCCCATCGAGGCCGCGGAAGGCAAGCGAGAAGGCCTGGGCGCAAATCAAGATGAAGAACACCATGGCGCTGATGCGCAGGGTGCCGCGAACGGTTTCCGTCAACACCCGCCATGTGAGCCGCCGCGCGAAGGCGGCCACCAGGATGCTGCCCAAAGCGCCGACGGAAGCGGCTTCCGTGGGGGCCGCGATGCCGCCGATGATGGAGCCGAGCACCGCGACAATCAGCAGAATCGGCGGCATGACCACCTTGATGATTTGGACCAGAAGCTGAACCTTCGATACCGCGGCGCGCTCGTCCGCCGGGATGGCCGGCGCCATCTCCGGCCACAGCCACCCCACGACCAGCAGATAGAGAACATAAATGCCCGCCAATAGCAGGCCGGGGATCATGGCGGCGGCGAAAAGCGTGCCCAGGCCCTGGCCGAGGATGTCCGACAAGAGAATAAGGACCAGGCTCGGTGGAATGATCTGGCCGAGCGTGCCCGAGGCGCAGATGGTGCCGCAGGCCAGCGACTTGGAATAGCCGCGCCGCAGGAACACCGGCAGGGTTAAAAGACCCAGCGTCACAACCGTGGCGCCGACGATGCCGGTGGACGCCCCCATCAGCACGCCGACCAGGATAATGGCAAGCCCCATGCCGCCCCTTAGACCCCCGGCGGCATGGCCGATGACATCCAACAACTCTTCGGCAATTTTCGATCGCTCCAGCATCACTCCGATGAACACAAAGAGCGGTATCGCCATCAGCGTATAGTTTTCCATCAGCCCGAAAATGCGCACCGGCAGCAGATTGAACAGCGTCATGCCAAAGCCGAGATAGCCGAAAAACAGGCCTGTCATGGCCAGCGCTATGGCCACCGGGACACCTAGGAAGAGCAGGACGAAAAAGCTTAGGACCATCAATATGACGAGAACTTCGTTTTCCATGGGCTACACCGCGCCTTTCAGGACCAGCACCGAGCGTATGCCCCGTGCCAATGCCTGGAGCATCAGCAGGGCGAAGCCGAGCGGTATGAAGGCGCGCAACAAGAAGCGGTGGGGCAGCCCGCCAGGATCTGGCGAACCCTCGCCGATGGCATAGGCCTGATAAACGAAATTGAACGAAAGTTTGATGAGGATGACGGAAATGACGACCGTCGCAATGGCGACAAACAAGTCGATCATCTCCCGCACTTTGGGGCTGAAATCGTCATAGAGGATGTCGACGCGCACATGGTCGTCGTGGCGCAGGGCGTAGGACATGCCGATCAGGGCAATCGGCGATAACAGGTGCCATTCAAGCTCCTGGAGCGACACCGGCCCGATCCGAAACAAGTAACGCAGGATCACGTTGGTCGCGACGATGAGGACGATCAAAAGGCAGGTCCATGCCGTGCCGCGCCCGAACCAATCGATAAAGCGGTCTAAGGCGTCTGCGGTCCTGCCCGCGAGGCCGGCCGGTCCCGAGCCCGGCTTGGCGCTGTTGTCGATCATGGCGTGTGGCCCGGAGCCATTTGGCTTGTCGCGGCTGTCGCCGCAGGCTTCGGATCCCCCAATTGATTTCGGTCTATGGAAAGCTAGAGGGAAGCGGCGCCGGTGAGGACCGGCGCCGCCAAGGATTTTTCGCCGGTTCGAGTCAGCCGCCGCGTACCCTCACGGCGAACTGCCGCTCGCTCGAGTTGGCCCACTTGTCGTGCTTCTTCTTGAAGTTCATGAAGCTATCGTGGACTTTTCGGGCGACCGGGCTGGACGCCGCCAAACCATCCAGTACTTGCTTGGTCTTGACGCGCAGCGCCGCGATCACGTCATCAGGGAGCTCAGAGACCTTGACCCCGTGGTTGGCGACGAGATCTTCCAGCGCCTCGCCGTTCAGCGCCTCCGCGGAGGTATGGGCGATGATATTGGCCGCGGCGGCAACGCATTTGACGATAGCCTGAATATCCTTGGGCAACGCATCAAATGCCTTCTTGCTCATCAGCAACTCGGTCGTCGTCGATGGCTCATGCCAACCGGTGCTGTAATAGTTCTTGGCGGCCTTGTGGAGCCCCAGCCTGCGGTCCTGGACCGGGCCGACCCACTCCGCGGCGTCGATCACGCCACGCTCCAGCGCCGGGAAAATCTCGCCACCGCCGAGCAACTTCACGTTGACGCCAATCTCCTTGTAGATCTTGCCGCCGAGGCCCGGGATGCGCATTTTCAGCCCCTTGAAGTCGGCCAGCGAACCCACCGGCTTCTTGAACCAGCCGGTCATCTGGACACCGGAGTTGCCGCACGGGAAGGCGACCATCCCGTGGCCCGCGTAGATCTCGTTCCACAGCTCAATCCCGCCGCCGTGATAGTACCAGGCATTCTGGCCCTGGAAGCTCATGCCAAATGGCACGGTGCCGAAAAATTGCAGGGCCGGGATCTTGCCGGACCAGTAATAGGCCACCGCCGAGTTGGCCTGCACCGTGCCGCTCTTCACCGCATCGAACCCGCCATTCCAGGGAATGAGTTCGCCGGCGGCGTAGAGTTTAATTTTCAACCGACCGGCGGAGAGCTTGTCGATCTGATCGACGATCCATTCCGCGCTTCCTGGGCCGCTTTGATAAAACGGCAGACCCGGCGGGAACGACGTCGTCATCTTCCACTTGATCTTGGTCTGCGCCCGCGCCACGTGAGGCGCGCCGATAACTGCTGCCGTTGCAACCGCCGTTGCCGCGCCGCCTTTCAATAGATCTCTACGCTTCATGATTGATCTCCCCTTGGTGTGGTCCTGCATTTATGGACGGTGAAGTTAAGGTGTACTCCGTTACTGATCCTGCCAACAAAATCCTGTTTATCACGTGCCGCCGCGATTGTGGAGTCCGTGGCGGCCGTAGTCGACCCGCTTGATGTCCGCATTTGGTCATTCGCGGGCATCGCTGGGACCTGGGCATGAGACCGCCTTTCATGGGGCGAGCCTAACCGATCGCGGCGGCCGTCTCACCGCCGCCGGAACTTCGGAAGCCGGAACTTCGGAATACGGCGCCTAAAAAAGGAGTTATTATACTTACCACACCCCAGCGGGGGAGCTAGGTTATGAACCTAGCAACCGAGGTTGGCCAACATTGCCATGCAATTCTTGCCGACAGCAACGGGCAGGTGGGCGTGTTTAGGGGCTATCTTGACGAGTCTGGAATTCACGAAGGTGCGCGCGTTGTTAGCGTTGCTGGCTATTTTGCTCGGCCGAAGGAGTGGAAACGATTCACCCATGATTGGACCCGCGTTCTAAAGCCCGCCGGGATCAAGTGTTTTCATGCGACAGATTGTCAGGCCCTAGAGGGGGAATTTAAAGGTTGGTCAGCAGACGATAGGGATGAATTGGTCAAGCGACTCCTACCCATTATTCCGCGTTACGCGGTTGGATTTGCAAGAGCTCTTGTTCTCGATGACTTTCATGAAGCGTTGGAAGGCCGGAATGATCTAAAAGAAATCATCGAAGATCCATACAAATTGTGCTTTCAGCTACTACTGCAAGAAGCATTGAGGCAACTTCAGCGCAACAATTCGCGTGAGAAAATCGCTGTTTTCCATGAACAAAACGATTACCAGGGCAGTGCACAGCGGTCATATGATTTTTTGAAAGAACACCACGACCCTAACGACAACTTCTTATCGCTGACGTTTGGCGATGCCATGCGGTTCGTACCGTTGCAAGCCGCCGATATACTCGCGTTCGAATCCGGGAAGCGTGTTCTCAATAAGCGCGGGAGAAAAAGACGCTCATATCAAGCCCTGTGCGAAGGTGCGAATGGCGTACAAATAGGGTTTTTTGATCATGGAAATATGGACAGATTTGTTCGCGTTCTGGAGAATTTTAAGCATTTCCGCGACGCGGCGCTTTCTCGGGGACCACTATCTTGAACGCGCGCTGGAACGCCTCGCCAAATTCGTCTGCGCCGATCACTTAGCGGCAAAGGCGCTCAATTTCAAGGGACATGGAACACGATGCGGGAAATTCCGGCAGGCATCCGCGCTGAGTTGGAAAGCCATCGATCCCCCCGCGGCCTTTTAGTGCTCATTGGATAAATCCTCCGCCGATTGGGCTTGCTTGGCCTTTTCAAATTCCTCTTTCGACAAGCCTTGTCGGTGTATCGTATCGTCCCAAATCGAGTACATTTCCTCGAACGCCGCGATATCGTCGGTACCGCAAAGCGCAACGGTCGCCTCTCGGCATTGGACGATATCGAATAGGGCGTTTTGTAGTACCAACATTGCCGGCCAAAACGGATCAACCGCCAACACATATTCGTCGGCAGGGTTCTGGGAAATGTTGAGCAGCCGAACAGCGTAGAAATCGGAGTGGCTCACCGAACTGTAGAGAACGTAGACTGAGCTATAGAGATCGGAGAGCGTTGCCTTATCAACCGTCGAAGTTCCTACGGGAGGGAGCTTGTCGCGTTGCTCTACCATGTCAACGAGTTTCATGGACTGGTACCGCTCAATTTCCTTACGCTGCTCCCTTGTTGCCGTATCTGTCATCCAGCCCGGAGGATCCGGTGTAAGCTTGTCAAATTCCGCGCGTTGGGCGGGACTCATCGCCGCGTAGAGCTTGCGCCATTTCGTATAGTAGGTCGCCGCATACTGTTTCCACTGCCACGGATCGTTCATCCGGACAAGCCACGAGAACCGCACAACCTGTTCGTACCGATCTCGGGCGAGCGACATTGCGGGAAAGCTTAACCCCCAAGTTGCATTCAACCTCAGTCCTGTGGAAACGGCCTCAGCGATATACATCATTCGCGGTGGAGTTTGTTCATGGAGCGCACCAACCGGACGAGCGACTTTACCTGTCAGTTTATGATATCGCTTGTAGGCGGTTTCGCTGAGAATGCAGCCAATATTTACTGGCGGATGTTTTTTATACGGCCCTAGTTGGTCGAGTATATGCGGTTCATCATCTCTCTTTTCCCCCTCGGTCATTTTCCGCTCCTAGGGCGGTGTGAAAAAATCGGTGACAAAAAGAGTAGGTTGAGGAAGACGAAAATGCCAGCATGACCCCTCTTACCGTATCTCAGACATCCCTGGAACCGACCCGCACCGCCATCGCGCGGCGCTAATTCGACAGCGCCGCCATTTGGTCGACCACCGCGGCGCCCATGTCGGTGGTGGACAGCAGTTCCTTGCCGCCCTGCATGATGTCGGCGGTCCTCAAGCCCTTATCCAGCACGCCCCTGATCGCCCGCTCCACCAACTCGGCGTCGGTGCCCAAGTCGAAGGAAGTGCGCAGCATCATGGCGAAGCTCAGGATGGTGGCCAGCGGATTGGCCTTATTCTCACCGGCGATGTCCGGCGCCGAGCCGTGGACCGGCTCGTAGAGCGCCTTGCGCCGCCCGGTCTCGTCGACCGCCCCCAGGGACGCGGACGGCAACATGCCGAGCGAGCCGGTCAGCATCGCCGCCGTGTCCGACAGCATGTCGCCGAACAGGTTGTCGGTGACGATCACGTCGAACTGCTTGGGATCGCGCACCAGCTGCATGGCGCAGTTGTCGGCATACATGTGGGCGAGCTCCAAGTCCGGGTACTCGGCGGCGTGAAGCTTGGTCATCTCCTCGCGCCACAGCAGGCCGGATTCCATGACGTTGGCCTTTTCCACCGAGCACACGCGCCCGGCCCGCAGGCGCGCGAGCTCGAAGGCGATGCGCCCGATGCGGATGATCTCGTAGGTATCGTAGACCTGGGTGTTGATGCCCCGGCGCTCGCCATTGGGGAGATCGGTGATGCCCCGGGGCTCGCCGAAATAGACCCCGCCGGTCAGCTCGCGGATGATCAGGATGTCGAGCCCGGCGACCAGTTCGGTCTTGAGGCTCGAGGCCTCGGCCAAGGCATCGAAGACCATGGCCGGGCGCAGGTTGGCGAACAGCTCCATGTCCTTGCGCAGGCGTAGGAGGCCGCGCTCGGGCTGGGATTCGAAGGGCAGGCTTTCCCACTTCGGCCCGCCGACGGCGCCCAGCAGCACCGCGTCGGCGGCCATGGCCTTGTCCATGGTGGCGTCGGTTATGGCCTCGCCATGGGCGTCATAGGCGCAACCGCCCACCAGGTCGACCTCGACGTCGAAGGCGACGGCGCCCTTCGCCTCCATCCAATCGATCACCCGCTTCACTTCGCCCATCACCTCGGGGCCGCCGCCGTCACCGGGCAACATCAAAAGGGTCCTATTGGCGGCCATGGTCTCTCATCACTGGTTGGGAAATTGAATGGGGCGTGCCCGTGGCGCCCGCGCCTCAGCCGTACAGCCAGGGCGTCGCTTTCTTCTGGCGGCCTTCGAATTCGTCGATCTCGGCGCTGTGGTTGAGGGTCAGCGCGATGTCGTCGAGCCCGTTGAGCAAGCATTTCTTGCGGAAAGAATCGAGCTCGAAGGCGATCTCCTCGCCGTCGGGGCGGACCACCACCTGGCGTTCCAGGTCCACGGAAAGCCGCGCGTTCTCGCCGTTCTGCGCGTCTTCCATGAGCTTGTCCACGTCCACCTGGGGAAGCTTGACCGGCAGCATGCCGTTCTTGAACGCGTTGGAATAGAAGATGTCGGCGAAATCCGGGGCGATGACGCAGCGGATGCCGAAGCCGCACAAAGCCCAGACGGCGTGTTCCCGGGACGACCCGCAGCCGAAATTCTCGCCGGTCACCAGGATTTCGGCCTGGCGGTAGGGCTCCTTGTTGAGGACGAAATCGGGATCTTCGGAACCGTCCGCCCGGTAGCGGATGGCCTCGAACAGGGCCGGGCCGAGGCCGGTGCGCTTGATGGTCTTGAGCCACACCGCCGGGATGATCTTGTCGGTGTCGACGTTGATCATGGGCAAGGGCGCGGCGATGCCGGTGAGGGTGGTGAATTTTTCCATATCCTTAGGTCCTCAGTCGAAGTCGCGCACGTCGGTGATGTGGCCGCGGATGGCCGCCGCGGCGACCATGGCCGGGCTCATCAGATGGGTGCGCCCGCCCGGGCCCTGGCGGCCCTCGAAATTGCGGTTCGAGGTGGAGGCCCCACGTTCCCCGGGCGCCAGCTTGTCGGGGTTCATGGCCAGGCACATGGAGCATCCCGCCTCGCGCCACTCGAATCCGGCCTCGGTGAACACCGCGTCGAGCCCTTCGTCCTCGGCCTGTTTCTTGACCAGGCCGGAGCCCGGCACCACCAGGGCGCGGATGCCGTGGGCGACCTTGCGGCCCTTGGCGATGGCGGCGGCGGCGCGCAGGTCCTCGATGCGGCCATTGGTGCAGGAACCGATGAACGCGGTCTGGATGGGAATCCCGGCGAGCTTGGTGCCGGCTTCCAGGCCCATGTATTCCAACGAGCGTTCCATGGACCGGCGCTTGGCCTCGCTACGGGCCTTGGCCGGGTCGGGAACCTCGCCGGTGACCGGCAGCACGTCCTCGGGGCTGGTGCCCCAGGTGACCAGGGGCTCGATGTCCGCGGCCGACAGGGTGATCTCGCTATGGTAGGTGGCGCCTGGGTCCGACGGCAGGCTCTTCCAATGGGCCACGGCGGCATCCCATTGGTCCGCGCCCGGCGCCATGGGCCGGCCCTTGATATAGGCGAAGGTGGTCTCGTCTGGTGCCACCAGCCCGGCCCGGGCGCCGGCCTCGATGGTCATGTTGCAGACCGTCATGCGCCCTTCCATGGAAAGCTCATCGATCGCCTCGCCCGCGTATTCGATGACGTGGCCGGTGCCGCCGGCGGCGCCGATCCGACCGATGATGGCGAGGATGATGTCCTTGGCGCCGACCCCGTTATGGGGGCTGCCGGTGACCGTGATGCGCATGTTCTTGGCCGGTTTCTGGATCAGCGTCTGGGTGGCGAGAACGTGCTCGACCTCGGAGGTGCCGACGCCGAAGGCGAGCGCCCCGAAGGCGCCGTGGGTCGCGGTGTGGGAATCGCCGCAAACGATGGTCATGCCGGGCTGGGTGAAGCCCTGCTCGGGGCCGATGATATGGACGATCCCCTGGCGGGTATCGAGAAGCGGGAAATAGGTCAGGCCGAAATCGGCGGCGTTCTTTTCCAGGGTCTCCACCTGGATGCGCGAATCGTCGTCGGCGATGGGCTTGTCGCGGTCGGTGGTGGGGACGTTGTGGTCGGCCACCAGCAATGCCGCCTCGGGGCGGCGCGCCTTGCGCCCGGCCAGGCGCAGGCCATCAAAGGCCTGGGCGCTGGTCACCTCGTGCACCATGTGGCGGTCGATATACAGCAAGCAGGTGCCGTCGGGGTCTTGGCGGACGACGTGGCTGTCCCAAATCTTGTCGAACAACGTCAACGGCTGGGTCATGGTATCCTCGTGGGTTTCCAGTTGCTAAGCGGCACCGCGGTTTAGTCCTTTTTCTCGGCTTTCTCGGCTTTCTTGGTTTTCTTGGGCGCCGGCGATGGCGCCTCGGCCTTAATTTCGGGCACCGGCAGGTCCGACGCCGCGGCGACCTCCTTCTCGGTCACCTGCTCGGGGCGGCGGGTGACCCGTTCGGCGATCCGCGCGCGCTTGCCCGTGCGCCCGCGCAGGTAATAGAGCTTGGCCCGGCGCACGGCGCCCCGGCGCTTCACCTCGATCTCGACGATATTGGGGGAAAATAGCGGGAAAATCCGTTCCACCCCCTCGC
>JAPUGG010000156.1 GCA_027292975.1 Alphaproteobacteria bacterium
GGTTGGTGCGGTAGGTGATGACGTAGACATGCCGCCCGCGGCGGATGGACCTGTTCTTGCGGCCGATATAGACGCGCACCCCGTTGGTGCGGCGCTCGGTGCGATAGGGTTCGGTGCGCCCGTTGCGGGTGACGCCTATTACCTGGAATCCCACCCGCACCTGGGTGCCCCGCTTGGTGCGGTAGGTGGTGGGGAAATCGCGGTAAATGCCGCGCCGGATCTTGCGCCGCTCGGCCTCCACCGCGATGGTCTCTATCACCGTCATGGAGGCGTCCTCATGGACGGTGATGTCGGCATCGAAGGTGACGATACGTTCGCGGGCCTGGGCGTCCATCGGCACGGTCATCGCCAACAGCGCCGTCAACCCGGCCAGGGCGGCCAGCGCCCGTGTCTTTCCCATCAGGATGCCGAGCCTATGCATGGCGTTGGAAGCCTCAGCCGAGATCGACCGCCACCGGGCGGCGCGCCGCGTCTTCATCTTCGTCGAGTTCGAAAAATTCTGCCGCCTCGAACTTGAACTGGCCGGCCACGAGATTGCTCGGGAAACGGGCGACCTTGGTGTTGTTGTTGCGCACGGTGCCGTTGTAGTAGCGCCTTGCCGCCTGGATCTTCTCCTCCACCAGGGAGAGATCGTGCTGTAACTGGAGAAATCCGTCGTTGGCCTTGAGATCGGGATAATTTTCAGACAGCGCGAACAGCGACTTAAGCGCGCCGGTCAGCATATTCTCGCTCTGGGCCTGTTCCGCCGGTGTCCCTTGGTTGGCGAGCGCCTCGCCCCGCGCCCGGGTCACGTTCTCCAGGGTGCCGGCTTCGTGGCTGGCGTATCCCTTGACCGTTTCCACCAAGTTGGGGATGAGGTTGTAGCGCCGCTTCATCTGCACCTCGATGTCGCTCCAGGCCTCGTTGATCCGTACGCGCAAGCCGACGAAGGCGTTATAGGTGAACATGATGTAGAGCGCCACCGCGGCAACCAGGGCGAACACGGCAATGATCAGTTCCATAATCCTATCTCCCACCCGCATCACGGGCGCGTCCACGGTAGCCGGGTTCGCCGGTTAATTCCAGGCGGGATCGTTGACATGGGCGGCGGCGGCGCTAATTTGCCGCGATGTCCTCCCCTGTGTCTCCCGGGCGCCCGCCCATGAATGCCACCCGCCCCACAAGCTGGGCGGTGGTGATCGCCGCCTTCGGTGCCGGGGTCATCGGCGCCGCCCATATCGGCAAACTGCCCGCGGCACTCCCCGCCATTCGCGCCGAATTCGCCATGGATCTGGTGACCGCGGGCTGGGTGGTGTCGCTCTTTTCCTTGACCGGAATCCTCGCAGGCATGGCCGCGGGCCTGGCATCGGACCGTCTCGGGCATCGCACGCTCTGCGTTGGCGGCATGGTCCTGCTGGCCGCCGGGTCGGCCGCCGGCGCGGGCGCGAGCTCGGCCCCGGCGATCCTGGCGACGCGCTTGGTCGAAGGGTTTGGCTACATCATCGCCATCGTGTCTGCGGCCTCGGTCATCGCCCAGGCGGCGGCGCCGGCCGACCGCCGCCTCTGCGTGGGCATGTGGGGGGCCTTCATGCCGACCGGCATGGGCGCCATGTTGCTGATCTCGCCCTTCGTCCAGGAATGGGCGGGCTGGCGCGGCTCCTGGCTGGTCCTGGCGGCGTTGACGGTGATTTGGGCGGCCGTCATGGCAAGGGTGTTTCGCGGTGGCCACGGCTTAGGCACGGCGGACGGGGGGCCCGAGCATCCCTGGCGCAATTTGGTGCTCACCGTGAGGGCGCGGGGGCCGTGGCTGCTGGCGCTCTGCTTCGGGTTCTACACCACGGCCTGGATCGCCTTGATGGTGTGGCTGCCGACCTACATGGTCGAGCAACGCGGGCTGCCGGTGCGCACCGCCGCCATGGTGACGGTGATCGCCGTCCTCATCAACCTGCCGGGCAACCTGCTGGGCGGTTGGCTCACCCACAAGGAAGTGCCGCGCGGCGCCGTGATCGCCGTCGCCGGAATGGTGATCGTGCTTTCCGGGCCGCTGATCTTCCTCGATTTCCTGCCCGACGGCGCCCGGCTGTTGGCCTGCCTGGTCTATTCCTTCGCCGCCGGTATCCTGCCCGCGACGATTCTCGGCAGCGCGCCTTATTTCGCGCCCAGCCCACGCCAGATCGCCACCACCAACGGGCTGATCATCCAGGGCTCGCACCTCGGGCAGTTCGCCGGCCCGCCGGTCTTGGCCTGGGCGGTCGCCATGACCGGCGGCTGGCAGGCCGGGGCGCTGGTGTTCGCCGGCGCCGGCGCCGGGGTGCTGTTGTTCGCCGTCCTCATCGCCCGCGAGGAACGGCGTCTTAGCGCCGCTCAGGGCAGTTCCGAGAGCAACACCCCGTAGCCTTCGCGCGGTTCGCGAACGTTGAGGCGCTTTTGGAATTCCCACACCCGGGCGCACACCGGATGGATCACCGGCACCGACAGGTCGGCTTCGAGCAGCTGGACGATATCGAGGCTGCGCCAGCCCGAGCCCAGCATGTAGATGGCGTCGGCCCCCTTCTGGGCGAGGAAGTTCTTCTTGATGTGTTGGTAGATCTGTTCACCGGAGAGTTGCTGGACCTTGTCGAAGGGAACGTCGATCCCGGCCATGCCCTTGACCTTGAATCCGGCGTCCTTGAAATAGCGGGCGAAGGTTTGGTTGATGGCGCCGGTGAAATAGGTGGCGCCGACGAAGCTCTTGATCTTGAGAGCCTTCATGGCGGCGACGTGGTTCTGGCCCGAGGTGAAGATGGGAATGCCGTATTTGCGCCGCCAGCGCCGGACGATCTTGGCCTCGCCCTCGAGCCCAAGCACCATGAAGGGCGGCGCGCCGTTGGGATGGATGAGGTCGGGCTCCTGGGGCACCAGGCGTTGGATCTCCACTTCGTAGGCCGCCATCACTGATCTGAACTCCTCCCTCGTGCCTTGGGTGATATTGAGGAACAACGGGATGATGCCGATGCCCTCGGGCAACAGGCGGATCACTTCTTCGGTCATGCCGGGGCGCATGGTGGGGTTGATCATGCCGATCAAGCCGCGCCAGCTCGAGAATGCCATGGGGTCCTCCCTGGGCCGGGTTCTTGGATGCGGTGAACTTAGCGCCGTTGCCGCCGCCGGGGAAGGGTAGAGGGAGGCGCGTTCGGACCAGGTGGATGGGGGGGATGTCCTATTTTGAGCCGAAGATGGACATAACAGTATGACCTAAGCGCCTAGGTATTCAGTTTGTCATGAGCGTTGGTTGCGGCACTGTGCCATCTCTTTACGAGACTATTTTTTAGTACGTCTGGGCTAGCAGCAACGTAAGACAGAAACCAAAAGAACATGCCGTCCCATTCCGATAGATATCCCTTAGGGTGCAATGACCAACCAATCTCTTCGAGCAGCCAATTGGATTTGGCACTATTTCGGAACATTGATGTCGTCACCCAGTTTTCAGACTTGTCCAAACCACCACGGGCCACAGGAATAATATGATCAACAGTGGGTGACAATTTCCAAAATGCGATGTGGCATTGGTCCATTTTCCAGTTTGGTTGATATGGAAATACTGACGGGAGCAAAAGAGACACCAAACGAAGAACTGGCGGATAAATCAATCGATCGCCGCTGTATCGATCAATAAACCCGTCACGTAAAAACAAACGTGTAGCTTCAGTCTCGGTATATTTGCGGCTTTGTTTGACTGTTGGTTCAAATGGAATTTCGCTCGAAATAATGGCTTCGGCTGTCGCCATGTCTTGCATCGATAAAGCATCACATGCACGTTTTAAGGCATCTGATTGGTCTTTCAATTTATAATCCCTTATGGTGTTGGCCCGGCTCTGGCCAATGGCGAGCATCCCCCAACCTAACCGACTCGCCCCCCGCTCAAGGCGCGAACAGCAACAGGCAGATGACCACGGCGCCGGCGATCCCCGCCGCGTCGGCGGTGAGCCCTGCGGCGAGGCCGTGGCGGAAGCGCCTAACCTGCACCGCCCCGAAATAGACCGCCAGCACGTAGAACGTCGTTTCCGTCGAGCCCTGCAGGGTGGAGACCAGGAACCCGACATAGGAATCCGGGCCGGTGGCCGGATCGCTGATGATCGAGGCGAGGATCGCGTAGGCGCCGGAGCCCGAAAGCGGGCGCAGCAGGGCCATGGGCAGGGCCTCGGCCGGCAGGCCGAGCTTGCCGGTGACCGGGCCCACCAGGGATATGAACACTTCCATTGTGCCCGATGAGCGCAGCATGGCCACCGCCACCAGGATCGCCACCAGGTAGGGGATGATGCGCACGGCGACGGAAAAGCCATCCCGCGCGCCGTCGACGAAGGATTCGTAGACCGGCACCCGGCGGGCGAAGCCGAACCCCAGCAGCGCCATCATTATCCCCGGGATGATCCACGGCGATATGGCCCGCCCCCAGAAGATGGTGATGGGGACCAGGGCGACGATGAAGGAAAGCACGCAGACCGACACCCAGGTGGGATAGGCGCCGGCGTCCGCGCCCTGCCAGGTTTCGCTCAACCCGCTCTGGTCGGTTGCGGCCAAAGCCTGGGGATCGGGCTCGGCCGGTGGCGTCGGCTCGGGGGCGAGCTCGGCCGGGGCGGCGGGCAGGGGCGAGAGGCGTTGATAGAACTTGGCGGCGAAGATGGCGACGGCGGTGGAGCAGATGGTGGCGAACAGGGTGGTGGGGACGATGGCCGCGGGGTCCACCGATCCCGCTGCGGCGCGGAGCGCGATGACGCCGGTCGGCAAGATGGTGATGGACGAGGTGTTTATCGCCAGGAACAGCACCATGGCGTTGGTGGCGGTGCCCTTGACCGGGTTGAGCTTGTCGAGCTCCTGCATGGCGCGGATGCCGAACGGCGTGGCGGCGTTGCCGAGGCCCAGCACATTGGCCGAGAAATTGAGGATCATCGCCCCCATGGCCGGATGGTCGGCGGGAACATCGGGGAACAGCCGGGTCATCAGGGGACGGATGGTGCGGGCGATGATGACCAGCAATCCGCCCGCCTCGGCGACCTTCATGAGCCCTAGGAACAGCGCCATCACACCGACCAGGCCGATGGCCAGGGTCACCGATGCCCCGGCCTGGTCGATCATGCCCTGGCCCAGCGCCGCCATGGGGGAAAGCGCGGCCGTGCCGGTGGCCCCGGCGGCGGCCCCGGTCCAAAGCAATTGGCGCACCGCGGTGACCGCGAAGGCGGTGGCGACGATCAGGAAGAAGACGAGGTTCATGGTCCGGCCGGGTGCCTCACGCCGCTAACGGTTGGGATTGGGGTAGGGGAGTGGACGGCTCACCGCGGTCTTCGCGGATCGTCAGGACCAGGATTCCGGCGATCATGGCGACCGAGATGGCCGCGACCCAAACGAAATCGTACTTCGCGAACATATCGTAAAGCACGCCGCCCAGGAAGGCGCCGAGCGCGCCGCCGGCGGCATGGAACATGGCAAGCACGCCCAGCGACAGGCCGATGGTGCGCAGGCCGATATGGCTGGCCACCAGGGATGTGGTCACCGGGATGGTGGAATAGTCGAAGATGCCGAACACCACGGCGAAGACCCAGATCAGGTTGACGTCATAGACCGGAACCAACAGCAGGATGATGTAGGATAGTCCCCGCATGATATAGATCACCGCCAGCAGCCGTGGCCGGTTGATGCGGTCGGAAAGGTATCCCGCCAGCGCCATTCCCCCCATGTTGAAGGTGGCCAGCACGCCGTAGGCGGCGGCGCCGGTGACCAGGGGAATGCCGCAGGCCACCGCATAGGGCAGGAAATGGGTGTCGATCAGGCCGGTCGCCGTGAACCCGCAAATGGTGTAGCTGCCGAGCAG
>JAPUGG010000157.1 GCA_027292975.1 Alphaproteobacteria bacterium
GATTGAAAGGTTGAGATGCCCATCTTCGACATCACCTTCTTGATGCCCTTGGTGACCGCCTTGACGTAGCGGCTGTGAGTTTCCTCCTCGTCCAGGGGCTGGGAAAGATCGTGGCGCAGTGCCGACAGGGTGTCGAAGGCGAGATAGGGATTGATGGCCTCGGCCCCATATCCGGCAAGCAGGCAGAAGTCGTGGACCTTGCGGGCCTCGCCGGTCTCGATGACCAGCCCGACTTCGGTCCTCAGGCCCTCGCGGATCAGGTGGTGGTGCACGGCCGCCGTCGCCAGAAGCGCCGGGATCGCCACCTTGTTGGCGTTCACGGCGCGGTCTGAAAGGATGAGGATATTGTGGCCCTGATGCACAAGCTCGACGGCCTTGTCGCAGAACATCTCGAGCGCCGGCGCCATGCCTACGGCGCCGTCCGCCACCGGGTAGCAGATATCCAGGGTATAGGTGCGGAAGGCGACATCCACCAGGTGTTCGATATGGCGGATCTTTTCCAGGTCGATGTTGGAAAGGATCGGCTGGCGCACCTCCATGCGCTTGTGGTCGCCGCCGGTCTCGAGATCGAGGAGATTGGGCCGCGGCCCGATCAACGACACCAGCGACATCACCGATTCCTCGCGGATTGAGTCGATGGGCGGGTTGGTGACCTGGGCGAAATTCTGGTGGAAATAATCGTAGAGAAGGCGTGGCTTGTCCGACAGCACCGCCGGCGGGATGTCGCGGCCCATGGAACCGACCGGTTCCTCGCCGATCTCGGCCATCGGTCCGAGGAAGAACTTGATGTCTTCCTGGGTGTAGCCGAAGGCCTGCTGGCGGTCCAGAAGGGTTTGATGGTCGGGCGCCATGGCCGCCACCTCGGAGGGCAGGTTTTCAAGGTGAATCTGGGTATCGTCCAGCCACTTCTGATAAGGATGGGCGCGGGCGAGCTCGTCCTTGAGCTCGTCGTCGTCGATGATGCACTGCTTTTCGAGGTCGATCAGCAGCATCTTGCCCGGCTGCAAACGCCATTTCTTGACGATTCTTTCCTCCGGGACCGGCAGAACCCCGATTTCCGAGCCTAGGACCACGATGTCGTCGTCGGTGATCACATACCGCGCCGGACGCAGGCCGTTGCGGTCGAGGGTCGCCCCGATCTGGCGGCCGTCGGTAAAGGCGATGGCCGCCGGCCCGTCCCAGGGCTCCATCAGGGCGGCGTGGTATTCGTAGAAGGCGCGGCGATCGTCGTCCATGAGCGGATGCCCGTCCCAGGCTTCCGGGATCATCATCATCATGGCGTGGGCCAGCGAATATCCGCCGGCGACGAGGAGTTCCAGCGCGTTATCGAAGGTGGCGGAATCGGAAGCACCGTCACCGATCAGCGGCCACAGCTTTTCCAGGTCATCACCCAACAGTTCAGATTTCATGTTGTTGCGCCGGGCCAGCATCCAATTGATGTTGCCGCGCACGGTGTTGATCTCGCCGTTATGGCAGAGATAGCGGAACGGCTGCGCCAACGGCCACGACGGGAAGGTATTGGTGGAAAACCGCTGGTGGACCAGGGCCAGCGCCGATTCGACCCGCTCGTCTTTGAGGTCCGGGTAGTATTTATCAAGGTTGGGCGCCAGCATCATGCCCTTGTAGACAATGGTGCGGGCCGACAAGGAGGTAATGTAGAAATGGCCGATGTCCTCAATATCGGCGTCCCAGACCAGGTGATGAGCTTGCTTGCGGATGACGAACAGCTTGCGCTCGAAGGCGTCGGTGTCGGGGCAGCTATCGCCGCGGCCGATAAAGACCTGACGGATTACCGGCTCGATGGGCTTGACGCTATCGCCGAGATAGCTGTTGTCCACCGGCACGTTGCGCCAGCCGAGCAGTTGCTGCCCTTCGTGGCGGACCGCCCCTTCGATGGCCTGGGTACAGACGCTGATGTGGGATTCGCTTTGTGGCAGGAAAACCATGCCGACCGCGTAATCGCCGGGGTCGGGTAGCTCGAAACCCACGGTTTCCACCTCTTCGCGGAACAGCCGGTCGGGCAATTGCAACAGGATGCCGGCGCCGTCGCCGGCCAACGGGTCGGCGCCGACGGCGCCGCGGTGGTCCAGATTGACGAGAATCTGGATTCCCTGGCGAACGATCTCGTGGCTCTTGCGGTTCTTGATATTGGCGATGAAGCCGATTCCGCAGTTGTCATGCTCGTTCTTGGGGTCGTACAAGCCTTGCGCTTTAGGCAATCCGACCGGCATGGGCCAATCCCGTTGGCTCATTGTTCATCGTATCCTTGTTGAAAACGGCTCGGCTTAGATACCAGCGCCGGGCCGTTCAAGCCTGTGTCAAGTAGGTGGGGTCACCCGCCCTCCGAGGGGCCATCATACCTGGGTTCGCGGGGCTTGGCCATATGGAGCTTGGGGGTGGACCCGACGTTGCTGTATAATATACCATATTTAGGGAGATATAGGGTTGCCGTTTCTACATATTGGGGTTTTAGCCCTTGTTCAGGGGCTGACTGAGTTCCTGCCCGTCAGTTCGTCGGCGCATCTGATCCTGGTGCCGGTGCTTACCGGCTGGCCGGATCAGGGGCTGGTGATTGACGTTGCCGTGCATGTCGGCACCTTGGGCGCGGTGATGCTTTATTTCTGGCGCGATTTAGGGGCCATGGTCTTAGGCGTGATGCGGCTGACCAGGGGCCGGCGCGATCCGGGCGCTCGGCTGGCCGGGTTCCTGGTTTTGGCCACGCTACCGGCGGTGGCGGCCGGGTATCTGCTCGACAGGTATTACCCTTCCGGCATCCGCGGCATCGAGGTCATCGCCTGGACGACGCTGGGCTTCGGAATCCTGCTGTTCCTGGCCGACAAGCTGGGGATGTCGGTGCGCCGGATCGAGCATTTACGCATCGGCGACGTCCTCATCATCGGTTTTGCACAGGTCTTGGCCCTGTTCCCCGGCACCAGCCGCTCCGGCATCACCATGACGGCGGCCCGGGTCCTGGGCTTCGAACGCCGCGACGGGGCCCGGTTCTCGATGCTGCTGGCGATTCCGGTGATCATCGGTGCCGGCAGCCT
>JAPUGG010000158.1 GCA_027292975.1 Alphaproteobacteria bacterium
CGGCGCTTGGCCGTCAGCGCGCGGCGCGGCGGCCGGGCCATGGTCATGGGTCTCTCCCTTCGTCCTTTGGCGCCTCTGCGGGCGCCTCGGCCCCCCCAGGGGCGGCGGCCATGGCGCGGGCGTGCCGGAGACGGTCGAGGCTGCGTTCGTTTATGCGCAGGCGGCGCAGGGTGGATATCGCCATCCAGCAGAGCACCGCGGCGGCGGTGGCAAAGGCGGGCCAGACATAGATGCCGTAACCGCCGAGATCAAGTGCGTTGCCGATGGTGTCCATGGCGGGGCTCTTCAGATGCCTTCCCGGAGGGCCGGGTTCAAACCCGCGGAGCGCCGCTTGCGACTAGTTGTCATGGAATTCTCCCGCGCCGCCCATGGCACCCGCCATCATCAACGCAGCCACCTTGCGGCCGGCGATCTCGGCCCGCACCCTAAGCACCAATAGTGCCAGAAAATAGGCAACGAAGCCCAGCGCCATCAGCACCAGGGGCGTCAACATGGACGGATGGATGGCGGACCCGCCCATGCGCAGCACCGAGGCCGGCTGGTGCAGGGTCGACCACCAGTCCACGGAAAACTTGATGATCGGGATATTGACGAACCCGACCATGGCGAGCAGGGCGGCGGCCCGGTTGCCGCGATCGGCGTCGTCGAAGGCGGATCCCAGCGCCATGTAGCCGAGGTAAAGGAAAAACAGGATCAACACCGAGGTCAGCCGGGCGTCCCAAACCCACCAAGTGCCCCAGCTGGTCTGGCCCCAGAGCGCGCCGGTCACCAGGCAAATCACGGTGAACCCGGTGCCCAGCGGCGCCGCGGCGCGGCCGATCAGGAAGCCGAGCGGATGCTTCCACACCAAGGCCATGGCCGAGACCAATGCGATCAGCGAATAGACCGCCAGCGCCATCCAGGCCGAGGGCACGTGGATATACATGATGCGCACCGAATCGCCCTGCTGGTAATCGGCCGGTGAAACCACCAGCGCGAACCACAGGCCGGCGCCCATGCCCAGTGCCGCCAGGGCCCAGCACCACGGCAGGAGGCGGGCGCCGATGCGCATGAAACGCGCGGGGTTGGCGAGGAAGTGGATCATCGTCTCGTGAATCCCATCATGACGCGTCTTGCGGTTCCGAGGGAAGGCAATTGGCTCACCGCGCAGCCTGGCGGAGGGCCGCGGCCGAGGCCAGTGGGGCCAAAGCCAGGGCGCCCAGAAGAAAACCGCCGAGCGCCATGATCGGCACGCTTGCGTCCATCCCGTCGATGGCCGCGGTCACCACGCCGACGCCGAAAATCAGCACCGGAATATACAGCGGAAGCACCAGAAGCGAAATCAGAACCCCGCCCCTGCGGGCGCCGAGCGTCAGGGCCGCGCCGATGGTACCGATCAGGGTCAGGGTGGGGGTGCCGAGGAGGAGAGACAGCACGAGGTGGGCCAGCCCCGCCCCGTTCATGTTGAGGACCAGGGCGAGGGCCGGCGCCGCGGCAATCAACGGCAAGCCGGTGGTGATCCAGTGGGCCGCCGCCTTGGCTAAAACCACCAGTTCCAGCGGGATCTCGGAAAGCAGCAATTGGTCCAGGCTGCCATCCTCGAAATCGGCGAGGAACAGGCGGTCGAGGGCCAGCATGGCGGCGAGCAGGGCGGTGACCCAGACCAGGCCCGGCGCGATCCGGGCCAGCAGCGCGGTATCACCGCGGAATGCGAGGGAGAAGAGAAACACGGTCAACAAGAAGAAGCCGACCACCACCATGGTGTCGGCGCCGCGCCTGAACGAGAGCCGGACGTCGAAGGCCAACAGGGCACAAAACGCCGTCATGGGTCCTGGCCCACGCTGGGGCCCCAGGTGTCGGGATCGGCAAACCGGGGTGCGGTCCCGGCGAAACGGGCGATTTCCAGGATTTCGGCGCCGTCCAAGGCATTTGGCGCGTGGGTCGCGACCACCGCCATGCCGCCCGCCGCGATGTGACCGGCGAGGGCTTGATCGAAGGCGCGCGCGCCGGCGCCGTCCAAGGCGGTGGCCGGTTCGTCCATGAGCCAGAGCCGGGCCGCGCCGGCCATCACCCGGCCGAGCGCCACCCGGCGCCGCTGGCCCGCCGAGAGATAGCGGCAGGGAAGCGCCGCCAGCGGGCCCAGGGCAAAGGCCTCCATGGCCTCTTCGATGGCCTGGCGCCGCGCTTGGGGGTCGCCGGGGCCGTTGACCGCGGCCCAGAACGCCAATGTCTCGGCGACCGTCGCCAAGGGTTTCAATCCGTCGCCATGGCCGAGATAGGCGATGCGCCCGGTATCGGTGGGAAGCTCCACGGAACCCGCCGCCGGCGGGGCCAGCCCGGCCAGGATCCCCAGCAGGCTCGACTTGCCGATGCCGTTGGGACCGGTCAGCAGCATGACGCCGCCCGGGGCAAGGGTGAACCCGAGGCCAGCGAACAGGAGCCGCCCGCCGCGGATGCAGGCGATGTCGCGGGCGATCAATCGATCCGCCCGGCCCACGGAGGGTCGATGATCGGTCATGGCCCCCTATAGCATAAACCGGGTATGACCTGCGCCCATGGCCTTGGCCTCGGTCGCCAACCGCCCGGGCCGAAAGAAAGCGGTCACCGGTGGGGGGCCGGTGACCGCGCCAACTTCCGGCAGGGGTTACCGGAGCTTGGAGGCTTGGGCCGGATACCGCGCTTGGGGGAGGGGTGGATGCGACGGTCATCCGGCACCGCCATAAGAGCTTTTCAATGTGACACCAATTAGTCCGGATCATGGCGGAAATGTGATATTTGCCGATTTTCCCAAAGGGCTTGGAATTCAAGGGTTTCGGCCCCGGACGGACGGCGCATTTGACGCCGTCGCTAATCTCCGCTAACACCCCTTATTCATTGATTTTGGTTGTCAACCGGCAAACGGGACTCGGGCGGCATGGGGGGCGCCCTGGACCGCCCCAACAGCAGGAGTTTCACCTTGGCCAACAGCGCAGCCAACAGTTTCAATGCCCAACGGACCCTCGAGGTCAATGGCAAGAGCTACACCTATTTCGGGCTGCCCGAGGCGGGCGACGGCGGACTCGGCGATATCTCCCGCCTGCCGGTGTCGCTGAAGATATTGCTGGAAAACCTGCTTCGGCACGAAGATGGACGGAGCGTGACAGCGGACGACGTGCACGCCGTCGCCGACTGGGTGAAGGAGCGCCGGTCCGACCGGGAAATCGCCTTTAGCCCGGCCCGGGTGCTGATGCAGGACCTCACCGGCGTGCCTGCCATCGTCGACCTTGCCGCCATGCGCCAGGCGATG
>JAPUGG010000159.1 GCA_027292975.1 Alphaproteobacteria bacterium
GTGGCCTTCGGCCTTATTCTCAAGCTGTTCAGCGCCGTCCTGCTGCCGTTCGTGGCGGGGTTCGCGATCGCTTATTTTCTCGACCCGGTGGTGGAAAATCTGGGCGCCATGCGGCTCAACCGGACGCTGGCCACGTCGGTGGTGTTGATCTCGTTTGTGCTGATTTTCGGCGTGACCTTGGTGCTGTTGCTGCCGGTTCTGGAAAAGCAGTTCATCGCTTTTGCGGCCAAGATGCCGGAGCTTTTGACGGCCGCCCAGGCCAAGCTCGCGGCCGTTGCCTCGCGGCTCAGCGCCGAGCTTTCGCCCCAGGACGTGGAGCGGCTCAAGGGCGTGGCGGGCGGATTTGCCGGAGACGCGCTCAAGCTGGCCGGGCAGGTCCTCGGCAAGATCTGGAGCGGCGGGCTTGCCTTCTTCAACCTGCTCTCGCTGATCTTCATCACCCCGATCGTCGCCTTCTACATCCTCAGGGACTGGCCGATCATCGTCAGCACCGTCAATTCCTGGCTGCCCCGCGACCATGCGGCCACCATCCGCGAACTGGTCAACGAGGCCGACCAAATGATCTCCGGGTTCGTGCGGGGCATGGGCGTGGTTTGTCTCATTCTCGCCGTGGTCTACGGTTTTGCGCTGACCGCGATCGGCTTGGATTTCGGTCTGGTGATCGGCATCGGCGCCGGATTGATATCTTTCGTCCCCTTCGTGGGCGCTATCCTCGGCTTCCTGGCGGCGGTGGGCATGGCGTTGGTCCAGTATTCGGAGTGGGGCCCCATTGCGGTTGTGGCTGGCGTTTTCGTCGCCGGCCAGGTTCTGGAAGGCAACATCCTGACTCCGAAGCTGGTGGGAGAGAGGATCCGGTTGCACCCGGTGTGGATCATATTCGCCCTTCTGGCGGGCGGGACGGTGGCCGGGTTCTCTGGCGTGCTGCTTTCGGTGCCGGTGGCGGCGGTGATCGGCGTATTGGTGCGCTTCACGATCGGCCGATATGTCGGCAGCCAAATGTATCGGGGAAACAGCCCGTCCGGTGGTGAAGATGACCATGGGCCGCCCCGGGACGATCGACCTTGACCGCCACCAAGGAGGGCAGGGACGCCGCAGAGTGCGGCATCAAAGCGGGCCAGATTCCCCTTCCACTGCCGCACCGCCCCAGCCTCGGCGGCGAGGATTTCCTGGTCGCCCCTTGCAATGCGGACGCGGTCCGCTGGATCGACCTTTGGCCCGACTGGCCGGGCCCGACGCTGGCGGTGGTGGGGCCGGCGGGCTCGGGGAAGACCCATCTAGCCTCCGTCTGGGCCGCCACTTCCGGCGCCCGTTTTATCGACCCAGGGGAATTGGCGCGGCCCCAATGGGTGTTGGAGACCGGTGACGGCGCGCTGATCATCGATGACGCGCATCTCTTGATGGGGGATGGGGCGTGCGAGCAGGCGTTGTTCCATCTGCTCAACCAGGTGCATGGCTCCAAGGGGCGACTGATGCTCACCGGGGACGTGCCTCCGGCCCGGTGGCCGGTCTCGCTTGGCGACCTCCGCTCGCGGCTCGGCGCCATTCCGGTGGCCGAAATCGGTTTGCCCGATGACGGGTTGATGGCGGCACTGCTGGTCAAATTGTTCGCGGATCGCCAAATCCATGTGGCGGCGGATGTCATCCGATACCTGGTGGCTCGGATGGAGCGCAGCTTCGAGGCGGCTTCCCTCGTCGTCGCGGCGATCGACCGCCGTGCCCTGGCGGCGGGCCGGGCGGTCACCATCCCGCTGGTGCGCGATGTCCTGGCCGAGAGCGGCTAGAGCACTATCCGGTCAAATGGTTCAATTTGGCCCGATAGTGCTCTTGGGAAACCCGCTCGGCGGGCCTTGGCGTTATCCATCCTCGGCGTCCCGCCCGGGTACGGGCCGGGGGACGGGAATGAGGCGCACCTTGAACCCATCGGCGGCAAGCGCCAACTCGCCGTGCTTGATTTTCAGGGCATCCGCGCCGAACAATTGCCGCCGCCAGCCCTTGAGCGCCCGGACATCGGCCTCGTCATCGGCGGCGATGCATTCGAGTTCCGCTACCGAGCACACCAGCTTCTGGGCAACGTCGTGCTCATCGCATTTCATCTTGAGCAAGACCCGGAAGAGATCGACCAAAGGGCCGATTCCCTTGGGTAGCGGTTCCTTCTTCTCGATGATGGGGCATTCGGCCTCGGGCACGGCTTTGCCTTCGGCGACGGCGCAGAGAACGCCCTTGGTGAGCGCGGCGCCCAGGCCATTGCGTCCGATCGACCGGGTCTTGGCCAGTTCTTCGGGGGATTCCGGGCCGCGCGCGGCGATATCGAGAAGGACGTCGTCGCGCAGGATGCGGTTGCGTGGCACGTCGCGTTCCTGGGCCATGCACTCGCGCCATGCGGCCAAAGCCTGCAAAACGCAGAGGAAACGGGGGCGCGCCCCCCGGAATTTAATGCGCCGCCAGGATTCCGGGGGATTGACCGTGTAGGTCGTGGGCGAGGTCAGCACCGCCATTTCTTCGTCGAGCCAATGGGCCCGGCCGTTGCTCTCGAGCCTATGGGCCAGTTTTTCGTACGCGACACGCAGGTGGGTGACGTCCGACAACGCATATTGCAACTGTTTATCCGATAGCGGCCGCCTGGACCAATCGGTGAAACGCATGGACTTGTCGATGCGCGCCTTGGCGAGCTTGGACACCAAGGCGTCATAGCCCACCGACTCGCCGAAGCCGCAGACCATGCCGGCAACTTGGGTGTCGAAGACGGGCGCGGGCACGGTGCCGGTCAAATGATGGAAAATCTCGATATCCTGCCTGGCGGCGTGGAACACCTTGAGGACCGATGGATCGCCCAGCAGCGTGAACAAAGGGTCAAGGTCGATGCCCTCGGCCAGGGTGTCGACGATCACCGCCTCGGTGGGGCCGCCCAACTGCACCAGGCAAAGCTTCGACCAGTAGGTCCGCTCGCGCATGAACTCGGTGTCGACGGTCACGAAATCGGCGCTGGAAACGGATTCGCAAAACCGTGCCAGCGCCTCGGTGTCGGTAATGGTGATCATGGGGTGAACCTATACACGAAATGACGTTGAAGCTGAACCGATGGGCGGGAAACGCCGGGCCGCGGGTCTGTTCTTGACAACCGGTCCCGAAGCATGGCTTTTCCCAAGCGGACCATGGGCGGCCCAACCGGAGATGGGAATTTGAGCGCGATGCACCCCTACCGTACCCATACCTGTGGCGAATTGCGGCCCGATCATATCGGCGAGACGATTCGAATATCGGGCTGGATTCACCGTAAACGCGACCATGGAAACCTTCTGTTCGTCGATCTGCGTGACCATTACGGTCTCACCCAATGCGTGATCGATTCATCGGCCGCCAACTTCAACGCGGTCGACGACACGCGCCTGGAATACGTGGTGGCGATCACCGGGAAAGTGGTGGAGCGCACCGAGGACACCGTGAATCCCAGGCTGCCCACCGGGAAGGTGGAGGTGACCATCGACGCGATCGAGGTGCTTTCGGTATCGGCGCCCTTGCCGCTTCAGGTGAATTCCGATAGCGATTACGGCGAGGATATCCGATTGCGCTACCGCTTCTTGGATCTCCGCCGGGAAAAGATGCAGCGCAACATGATCCTGCGCTGCGACGTCATCGCGTCGATTCGCCGCCGGCTTACCGAGGCCGGTTTCCGCGAATTTCAGACCCCGATCCTGACGGCGTCCTCGCCCGAGGGCGCGCGCGACTACCTGGTGCCCTCGCGGTTGCATCCCGGCCGTTTTTATGCGTTGCCCCAGGCGCCCCAGCAGTTCAAGCAGCTCCTTATGATCGCCGGCTTCGACCGGTATTTCCAGATCGCGCCGTGCTTCCGAGACGAGGACGCCCGCGCCGACCGTTCGCCGGGCGAGTTCTACCAGTTGGACATAGAGATGTCCTTTTGCACCCAGGACGACGTGTTTGCGGCGCTGGAACCGGTGTTGGCCGGGGTGTTCATGGAATTCGGCGGCGACCGCCCGGTCACGGAACCACCCTTCCCGCGCATCCCGTTCGACGAGGCCATGCTCAAATAAGGCAGCGACAAGCCGGACCTTCGTAATCCGCTCATCATCAGCGACGTAACAAAGGTCTTCGCGGGATCGAATTTTTCCCTATTTGCCAATTTGATCGAAAAGGGTGCCGTGGTGCGCGGCATTCCCGCGCCGGGCGCCGCAAGCCAGCCGCGCAGCTACTTCGACAAGCTCAATGATTGGGCCAGGCAGGATCTGGGTGCCGGCGGGCTCGGTTATGTCATCTTCGATGGCGGCGGTGCCAAGGGGCCCATCGCCCGCCACTTGGATGACCATAGGATCGCGCGCCTGAAGGAGAGCGCCGGCGTGGACGACGGCGATGCCGTGTTCTTCGCGGGCGGCTCGGCGGCGGCCGCGGCGGAGCTTGCCGGCGCGGCACGGACCCGGATCGCCGAGGGACTCGACCTGATCGAAGGAGACCGTTTTGCATTTTGTTGGGTCGTCGATTACCCGCTTTTTGAGGAAGATGAGGAAACCGGCGGCGTCAAATTCAGCCATAACCCGTTTTCCATGCCCCAGGGCGGCCTCGAAGCCCTGGAAAGCCAGGACCCGCTGACCGTCAAGGCGTGGCAATACGATATCGTCTGCAACGGCGTTGAACTGTCGTCGGGGGCCATCCGGAACCACAAGCCGGAGATCATGGAAAAAGCCTTCGCCATAGCCGGTTACGACCGTGAGGAGCTGGAAAAGCGTTTCGGCGGGATGCTGTCGGCGCTGCGCTACGGGGCGCCGCCCCATGGTGGATCGGCGCCGGGGATCGACCGCATCGTCATGCTGCTTGCCGATGAGCCCAACATCCGAGAGGTCATCCTGTTCCCGGTCAACCAGATGGCCCAGGACTTGATGATGGGGGCGCCAGCGGAGGTGGAACCGGCGCGGCTCAGGGAGCTGCACCTGCGTCTCGCCTTGCCGCCCAAGGCCAAAGGCGGCGAAGGCCTCTGACCGGAACCGATTTAGCGCGAAATTGTATAGAGTTTTCCCAAGTCCTTAACCCGGGATCAAGGAATGTGGCGTTAGGATTGCCGCTTTCCACAGGCGGTTCCCCCGGGGGTTCGAATGCAGCGTCTTGGCGTCCTCTCATTGCCGTTTTTGCTCGTCGCTTGCGTCGCGTTGCCGCCCCAGCTTGCCCTGGTCACCCAGGCCGCCGACGGCGTGAGCTACGTCTTGACGGGGAGGAGTGCCACCGACCACATCGTCTCCGCGGCGATGAAGGAGGATTGCGCGCTCTCCCGCGCGGCGCAGGGACGGGCCATCTGCAAGGCCAAGCAAGGAGACTCTGATTTCGCCCAGGCCCTGAGCCAGGTGGAAGGCGGGCATCCCGGAGCCGCCCTCGATCGTCCCATCGGGCACGATGAGATCGTCGCCCTCGACCCCGTGCTCTTGCCCCAAGAGTTGGCCGCCCTCGCCCCGGCCCTAGGCGGGGCCGCGCAAGCGCCACCGACGTCGGTGATGGGACCCGCCGCGTTTGCTGATCCAAGGCGGTTTTTTTCGCCAGCCATCCACCCCAAGGCATCCCCGCCCAAGGCACCCCAACCAAAGGCGACGCCAACGCCTCGGCCGGATCCAACCTATTACGTGGTGGTGGGAAACTACCGGAATTGGGTGACCGCCGTTGAAAACGCCGGCCGCCAGAGCCAGGGCATCACGTCGGTCGTCACGGCAACCAGGAATGGCGCGAAAACACACAGGGTATTGATCGGGCCGTTGGACCGTGTCCGCGCCGGCGATACCCGGCGCCTGGTATGGGGCGAGGGCTACCGGAGCGCCCGGCTTGTCCGCTCCTGCGCCGGGGGTTCCGCCACCGGTGGTCCGGCCCAGGTGCGCGGGCAGGCCTGCATGGATCTCCGCAAGACCTGGCGCTGACGGCGCCTATCCAGGGCCGGGCGCGGCCCGGCGATTCGGCATCGTATTGGAAGACCTATTCGGCGGCCGTGCTGAGCTTCACGGAAGCCTTTTTGCGCTTGTTGACGTACATCGCCATGTCGGCGCGGGCGACCAGATGGATGGCCTCGTCGTTGGGGCCGAACGGTTCGACGCCGAAGCTGGCGCTGATGGCGATTTCATGCCCTTCATGGGTAACGATGGTGCGGTTCATCACGTGAGAGAGCATCTGGGCGCGCTTCAATCCATCGCGCCAGTTGGTCTGGACCATGAGGATGGCGAATTCGTCGCCGCCGAATCGGGCGACGATATCGGTTTCTCGCACCTGGGTCTCGATCACCCGGGCAACATGCCGGAGGACGATGTCGCCGACATGGTGGCCATGGGTGTCGTTGATGTCCTTGAAGGCGTCGAGATCGCAGAATACGAGGACGCCGTCATCGCCGTAGCGTAACGCCGAGGCCAAGGTCCGGCGCAGGTGTTCGTCGAAACCGCGCCGGTTCCGCAATCCTGTAAGTTCATCGGTGAGCGTCAGGTTTTCCAGGTAGGAAATCCGCGCCGATTGCTCGGTGAGAAATGTTTCTACCTCGGCCGTGGTGTCGAGGACCTGCTCGACGAGCGGGCTGGCGCTTTCAGGCGCGGCGCGGCCGTAAGCAACGTGGCGCCCCATGTTGGTCATCAAAGAATCCGCCGCGGCCGCGATCTGGCTCAAGAGGCGACCATCGTCTTTTTCACTAGTTTTTTTCACTGGCGTCCTCTTTTTTTGGCGCGTCGTTTTCGTTCCTCGACCTTGGCTTCATTCTCGGTTCTCTGGTTGCCGGGGAAATTGATCAGCCGGCTGTGTACCGATCCCCGGATCGAAGACACAGCGATCCGCAACTAGAAATGCAAAGCCCATGCCAAACGATGTTTCTTTATTTTTCAGGCACTTGTCTGACTTTCCCGGGCGGCAGCATTTTCCGGTCATCGGCAAACGAGGACAAGATCGTGGTGTGTCGGGCAAGAAATGCCGGGCTCCGGTGTGGCCCCAGGGGAGGGGGTGTTGCAGATTCTAGTTCGGCGGGCCAAAGGGTGTCATAATCGCCAGGCCGAGCGTGATTCAATTGGGGAAATGGAGGGTCCCGTGGGTCGATGGTTGATGTGGCTTGCCGCCGCGATGTTGATGGCCGATCTCCCTGCGGAGGCCGCGCCGGTACGAAGTGGCGGCAAGGTGGATTTGGTCCCCCATAAAGCCACTTACGACTTGCGTCTTGGGCGCGTGCGCTCGGGTGGCGATGTTGTCGGCGCCAAGGGGTCCATGGTCATGGAGACGGCCAAGTCCTGCGCCGGTTGGACCCTGAAGCATAGGTTTCGCCTGACGCTCATCAACAATGAGGGCAACAGGATCGAGACGAATTCCGATTTTTCCAGCTTCGAATCCATTGACGGATTGACCTACCGGTTTACCTCCCGGACCACGCGCAACGGCGCCGTCACCGACGATGTCCAGGGAAACGCTAGGTTGGCCAGCTTGGGGGCGCCCGGGCATGCCGATTTCACGCGGCCCAAGGGGACCCTATTCGACCTTCCCAAGGGCACCATCTTTCCCACCGAACACGTGGCGCAACTGATCGCCGGCGCAAGGCGAGGCCAGCGTCGCGTGTTCAAGATCATCTTCGATGGCCAAAGCAAAGATGGCGCCCTTGAGGTTAACGCCTTTATCGGCGGCTACCTTGCCCAAGCGCCGGCCAAGTGGGCCAAGAACACGCTTACCAACCGGCCGTCCTGGTTCCTGCGGCTGGCGTTTTTTCCGGTCGGGAGCTCCAAGGCCGCACCCCAGCACGAAGCCGGCCTCAGGATATTCGACAACGGCGTCGCCGATGAGTTTGAATGGGATTGGGGCACGTTTACGGTGGAAGGCACCTTGAAGTCACTGGAGGCCTTGCCGCGGCCCAAATGTTGACCGATTTGCCGCCGCGGCCCGTTTCGGCCCATTTCGGGGGCGTTTTGCTGGCGTAAATTCTTTATATAGCCTGAGATTCGTCGATTTGGCTGAGTCCGGCGTAAGCAAGATTTTAACGAACTTCTAACGACTGATGCAGCATCATGGAAGTGCCGCCAAGGAGGGGGAAATTTCCTCGGGCTTTTGTGCCTTTACCCGGGTGAGTATATGCTGTGGCAGGGGGAGTCGCTGCTGCACGAAAATGTCAGGATAAGAAGGTCTGTGGGGTCATGAGTCATAAAATACTTATTGTCGAAGATAACGAACTCAACATGAAGTTGTTTCATGATCTGCTTGAAGCGTATGGCTATAGCACCGTACAGACTCGAGACGGCCGTGACGCGCTTGAACTCGCCAGGGAACATCGTCCCGACCTGATCGTTCTCGACATCCAGTTGCCGGAAATTTCCGGCCTTGAGGTGACACGCCAGTTGAAGGAGGATGAGGAGCTTAAATCAATCCCGGTGATCGCGGTGACCGCGTTTGCCATGAAGGGCGACGAAGAAAAAATCCGGGAATGCGGCTGTGAAGCCTATATCGCCAAGCCGATCTCGGTAAAGAACTTCATATCCACGATCCAAAAGGTGCTGGAATAGCCCGATGACCGCGCGCGTCCTCGTTGTCGATGACCTTCTCACCAACGTCAAGGTGCTAGAGGCCAAACTGGCGGCCGAATACTTCACCGTCATTACCGCCACCAGCGGAGCCGAGGCTCTGGCGGCGGCAAAGGAAAGCGCGCCCGATATCATCCTGCTTGATGTCATGATGCCGGAAATGGACGGCTTCGAGGTGTGCCGGCGTTTGAAAGCGGATACCGAGACGGCCCATATTCCCGTGGTCATGGTGACGGCGCTCTCGGACATATCGAACCGAGTGACGGGGCTGGAGGCCGGCGCCGACGATTTCCTGACCAAGCCCGTCCACGACGTGACCTTGTTCGCGCGTATCCGCTCGCTGGCCCGTATCAAAAGGGCCATCGACGAGTGGCGCATGCAGGAAGAAACCTATGGCCAACTCGGCGTCACCGATGAAGGCGAAGGTCTGGACCTCACCGATCATCCCAAGGGATCGGTTCTGGTGGTCGAACCCGACGAATTTGTCGGCCAACGCCTGGCGGCGGTCTTGGATGAGGACGGCCAGACGGTCGCCTGCGTAACCACTGCGGGTGCGGCGATGGAGAGCCTGACGAACGGTGCGTTCGATCTCATCATCACGAGCCTTTACCTCGAGGAGAGCGATGGGCTGAGGCTCTGCTCGCAACTCCGTGCCCTGGATGATTTCCGGACGATGCCCGTCCTCTTGGTGATCGAGCCGGAAGAGGTCGGCGGCCTCGCTAAGGGGTTCGAGCTCGGCATCAACGACTACTTGATTCGTCCTGTCGATGCCAATGAACTCAAGGTTAGGGTACGGACCCAGTTGCGCCAGAAGAGATATCGGGAACGGTTTCAGGACAATTACCGGCGCAGCCTGTCTCTCGCCCTCATCGATGACTTGACGGGGCTATACAACCACCGTTATCTCTCAGCCCATATCGAGACGGCGTTGCGGCGCGCGGTTGCCAATGGCAAGCCCTTGAGCCTCCTAATGCTCGATATCGATTTGTTCAAGGAGGTCAACGATAACTACGGACACGGGGCCGGCGACAGTGTTCTGAAGGAATTTGCCGGCCGGATGGTGCGCGGCATTCGTGAATTCGACACCGCCGCGCGCCGCGGCGGCGAGGAGTTTGTGGTGGTCATGCCAGAATGCGACGTCCGCGTCGCCGCCAATGTCGCGGATCGTTTGCGCTGCCTTGTTTCGGACAGCCCTTTCAGCGCCGGTGACGCGGCGGGCATCGCCGTGACGGTGAGTATCGGAATAGCATGCCGGCAAGGGGATGACGACACTCCCGATGCATTGTTGGCACGGGCCGATGAGGCACTTTATGAGGCGAAACGAAACGGCCGCAACCGGGTGGAGGTGCAGCCGGATATGACGTTAGGTACCGAAAAGGCGGCCAGCGGCTGAGACGGGTAATGCTCTGGGGTCGAGCGACCGGGAACGGTTGCACCGATTACTTGATCTTGGTTTCCTTGAAAATGACGTGCTTCCGGACGACCGGATCGTATTTGCGCTTCTCCAGCTTTTCGGTCATGGTTCGCGGGTTCTTCTTGGCCACGTAGAAGTATCCCGTTCCCGCGGTCGATTCCATTTTTATGACGATTGTACTCGCTTTGGCCATGGTCCGATCCTTGGTTCTCCGCAGTGTCAGTGCGCGAAAATAACCTTGTCTCGCTCGGTGTCAAGTGCGGCCCCTTGGCGGGCCTCAATGGGTATAGGCGGTGGACCTTTTTTTCTTCGCCACACGCGGCGCGGACATGCCCAGGGTGCGGGCGTAAAGACGCCTGTCTTCGAGAATTTCATTGGCAATCTTCAAGTCGAATTCCGGACTCTCGGTGCGCTTGGGGCATTTCTTGCGAAGCCCTGCACGGCGGGATTCGTCAAAGTCGGTGAGGGTTCGCCACATGGTGGACACGTTGGCCGACCGGCCAATGGCCGCCAGCACGCGGTTGTGAAGATCGGGGTTGGCCGACGTGCTCACCATGGCGGTGCAGATATTCGGCAGTACGCCGAGCGCATCGAGGGGATATCCCGACGGCGCGTGGAAACGCGACCAAGTCAAAATCAACTCGCCGTCGTTGGGAAGGCGGGTGATGTTCTGCACGGTCCCCTTGCCGTAGGAATTGGATCCGACCACCACCGCCCGGCCCCGATCCTGAAGAGCCACGGCGACGATTTCCGCCGCGGAAGCCGAACGCCCATTGATCAGAACCACCATGGGCATGCCGTTGGCAAGATCCCGGCCCGTGGCGTCGAAGCGCTGAATGCTTTCCGGATGGCGCCCGCGGGTGGAAACGATGCGGCCCTTCCTCAGGAAGGCGTCGGCGACCGCCACCGCTTGATCCAGGAGCCCTCCGGGATTGTTCCGTAAGTCGAGCACGATTCCCTTGATGGGCGGGTCTTCGTTCCATGGTAGGCCAACGACGACGTGCTCGAGGTCCCGGGCGGTGCGCTGATTGAAGCCGTTGACGCGGATCACCGCCATAGCCCCGCGGCGCTCGTATTCAACCGTCTGGTTAAATACCAGCGCCCGTTTGAGGGTCACGACGATGGGGGTATCCCTGCCCTTGCGAATGGCCCGAATCCGCACCGTGGTTCCCTCCAAACCCCTGAGGCTCCAAATTATGTTGTGGCGGTCGAGGCCGGCTAGGGATCTGCCGTCCACATGGGTGATGATATCGCCGCTGCTGAGCGGGCTCCGCTTGGCGGGCGTATCGGGAAGAACGGCGACGATCTCGGGAAAGTCACCGTCGAAATCAAGGCGAACCCCGATGCCGCCAAAGCCCTCGCGCTGTGCCCTGTAATCCCGGGCCGATCGATGCCCGACATAACGGGAATGGCGGTCGAGAGGCAGAAGCGCGCCGCTGAAGACGGTCTTGTAAATGGTTTCCGAATCCGCTGCCTTCAGGGCGGGCGAAGCGTTGCGCGCGGCTAAAATGGTTCGGGTCGTGAACCGTGCCCAGGAAAGTGGATCACGCCCTTGGGGCATGGCGATATCGGTACCCGGCACGTCCCCATGGGCGAGATGGACACCGTTCTGCGACTTGGTGATCTGCAAATTAGGATCGATATCGTCCAGGTTCTCGATGCCCTCGAAGGCGATATCGGCAATCTTCACGGGATCAATATATTTGTCCTGGATATTGGCATATCCGGTGGCGAAGACACGTTCCGCGCGGTCCGGCCGGAAGTTCGAATGGGGATCGTTGACAGCGGCACAGCCGCCGAGGACCAAAACGCAGGCAAGGGTCGCACCAAGATTCACCCGCGGCCGTGCGCCACGCCGATGATCCATGGGCGTGGGCCGGGGGGAAAAAATTCGCTTGCGCGCTAGGGTGATCAATTGCCTCATCTAGCTTCCATTGGTGGGTATCTTCCGGCCATAGGCCCCCGAAGGGCTTAGAGCACTTTCCGGCAATGTTAACGGCAACCGGTTTCCCCTCTGTTAACGCACGAAGATGGCAGGAATCAGACACCATGGGTGTACCACGAAAGCGCTCAGCGCTTCCTTCCTCTCTTTTGGGCGGAACCGCGGCGCGACCCTGGCCCGGCCCGGCGCTTGGATTTCATAGGGTTTCGGCGGGCAACGGGGCGGTGGGCGGTAAGCCCTAGAATCAGGCCGCCGGTCACTGGGTTGGCTTCCAGGAGTTCCACTTCAACTTCGTCGCCGAGCACATACACCGTGCCCGACGCCATGCCTTCGAGGCTGTGGCGGTGCGCGTCGTGATGCCATCTTTCGTCGCCCAGGTGGCGCGCGGGCACAAGACCGTCGGCGCCGAACTCCGGCAGGCGGACGAACAACCCGAAGCGCGTAACCCCGGTGATACGCCCCTGGAACCTGGCGCCGATCCGCTCCTCCAGGTAGAGCGCCAGGTAGCGGTCCATGGACGCGCGTTCGGCCCGTTGGGCGCGCCGTTCGGTGTCTGAAATATGGACGCCGATCTCCTCCCATGGGGTACCGGCGCCGTGGTCCGTGGCGAGAGCCCCTTGGCCGAGACCGAGGGCGCCAATCAGCGCCCGGTGCACGAGAAGGTCGGCATAGCGGCGAATGGGCGAGGTGAAATGCGCATAGCGCCTGAGCGCAAGGCCGAAATGCCCTCTGTTGGCGGGCGAGTATGCCGCCTGGGACTGACAGCGCAGGATCGCTTCGTGGATGATCTCGGCGGTGGAGTGCTTGGCGCTTTTCTCAAGGACATGGGCGAGTTCGCCGGCGCGGACCACGGGGCCGGACGGAAGCCTGAGCCCGAAGGTTTTTAGAAAATCCCGCAGGCCGTCGATTTTGGTCGGGTCCGGTGCCTCATGGACGCGGTACATGCATGGCGCCCGGTGTTTTTCCAGGGTCTCGGCGGCCGCAACATTGGCGGTGATCATGAATTCCTCGACCAAGCGATGGCTGGCCAGGCGCTCGCACCGGGACACCCCGGCGACGACGCCTTGATCGGATATCTCCACCTTGAATTCCGGTAACTCCAGTTCCAGCGTGCCGCGTGCCACCCGGGCCCGGGCCAGGGAATCGTAAGCGCCGTAGAGATTTTCGATTGTCGGGCGGCCAAGCCTCCCGGGTGGGCGGGAATCCTTACCATCCTTGATGTCCTGAATCTGGCGATAGGTGAGCCGTGCCCAAGACCGCATGAGTCCGCGCCCAAAGCGGTGATCGAGAAGACCGCCGCGGTGGTCGATGCGCATCTCGGCGGTGAGCACGGCGCGCTCCTCGCCCGGTTTCAAGGAACATAGCCCTGAGGAAAGCGCCTCGGGGAGCATGGCCACCACCCGGCTCGGAAGGTAGACCGAATTGCCCCTCATTCGCGCGTCGGCGTCGAGCGCCATGCCTTGGCGCACATACCAGGCGACATCGGCGATGGCGACCAACAGGCGCCAGCCGCCCTGATTTGCAGGATCCCGATCGGGTTCGGCAAAAACCGCGTCATCGAAATCACGGGCATCGGCGCCGTCGATCGTCACCAGGGGTACGTCGCGCAAGTCCTCCCGGCCCTCCAAGGCGACCGGCCGTGCCGCGCCGGCTTCCTCGATCGCACCTTTGGAAAAGGCCATGGGGATATCATTGGCGTGCAAAGCGATGACATCGATGGCGCCGGGGCTGTCCATATGGCCGATGCGCTCGATCACTTCGGCCTCGGGCAGGCCGCCCGTGCGGCCGCCAAGCACCCGGGCACGGACCAGGTCGCCGGGTTTCGCCCCCTTCCGGTTGGGCGCGCGCACCCCGTAGTCGGTTTTGGCGCGCCGGTCCGTGGGGTTGATGCGCCCGCGGCCCGAGCCCTGGCGATAGACGCCAATGATTTCAAGTGGCGCGGCGCCCAAGCGCCGCATGGGCCGGGCGTCAAAGCTGCCGTCTTCGTTGCGGGTCAGACGCGCGAGGATACGTTCACCGGCCCCCAGCGCCCGGGCGGCTCCCCGCTCCGGCGCGACATAGATGGCGGGCGGTGTTTTTCCCTCGGCCCAGCGCAATGGGCGCGCGCGAAGCTCCCCATCGCTGTCGGGTCCGGTGATTTCCAAAACGGCGACGGGGCCAAGCCTTTGCCGAGACGCGGTTTTACGGCGTGCCGGGGGTTCGATCAGGCCCTGGTCCTCAAGCTCGCGCAAGAGGAGGCGGAGCGCGGTCCTGTCCTTGCCCTTGACGTTGAACGCGCGGGCGAGAGCCGCCAAGCCGGCGGGCTCTTCCCGGTCGCGAAGATAGGCCAGCAGGTCATCCCGTCTGGGACAGGAGGAATGGGGCTTTACAGCCTTGGCGGCCACCGTCGGCGGACCGCGTCAAGCGCCCGATGAGGCATCGGCGGCCGGCGCCTTGGCCTTGGCGCTGCCGCGCCGGGCTTTTGGTTTCGCCTTGGCCCTGCCTTTGGAGGCGCCCTTGGCTTTCCTGGCGGCGATCAAGGCAAGGGCGTTTTCAAGGGTGATCCGTTCGGGGTCCGTGGCCGCCGGCACGGTGGCATTGACGCGGCCGTGCTTCACATAGGGACCGTAGCGCCCCGAATGCAGGGTCACCGGTTTGCCGTCATCGGGGTGGGTGCCGATCTCCTTGCCGGCATTTCGACCGCCCCTGCCTTTGGCGGTGGCTAACAGGTCCACGGCCCGGTTGAGGCCCATGGCGAGCACGTCTTCGTCATCCGGGATGGAGGCGTATTTCTTCTCGCTCTCCACATAGGGGCCGAAGCGGCCGATCCCCGCATTGATCGGTTTTCCGGTATCGGGATGCAGTCCCACTTCCCGGGGAAGGGCAAGGAGGCCGCGGGCCGTTGCAAGATCGATCGCCGCCGGATCCATGCCTTTGGGTACCGAGACCCGCTTCGGTTTGGCCTTGGCCTTGCCGTTGCCCTTGGATGTGTCCTTGTCGGGCGCTTCGCCGAGCTGGATATAGGGGCCATAGGGCCCCTTGCGGACGGTGACCGCTTCGCCGCTTTCCGCGTCGAAGCCGAGCGCGATAGGCCCGGCGGCGAGCGCCGCGTCGCCATCGTCGTCGTCGCCGCCCCCAACCGTCAGCTTCCTGGTGAATTTGCATTGGGGATAGTTGGAGCAGCCAATGAAGGCGCCGAATTTGCCGAGCTTGAGTCCCAGCCGTCCGCCGGCGCAGCCCGGGCATTCGCGGGGCTCGGCGCCGCCCGCCTGGGATGGGAAGAAATGGGGCCCAAGGTCCTCGTCCAGCGCGTCGATCACCTCGGTGGTCGTGAGGTCCTTGGTTTCGCTCACGGCCTTGGCGAAATCAGTCCAGAAGTCGCCCAGCACCACCTTCCATTTGGCGCGTCCGGCGGAAATGTCGTCAAGCTGCTCTTCCAGCTGGGCGGTGAAATCGTACTCCACGTAATGACCGAAGAACGAGGTCAGGAACGCGGTCACCACCCGGCCCCGGTCTTCGGGCACGAACCGGCGGTTTTGCAAGGTCACATAGTCGCGGTCCTGCAGCACGGAAATGATCGAGGCGTAGGTCGAAGGGCGGCCGATGCCGAGCTCCTCCAGCCGTTTGACCAGGGACGCTTCGGTGAAACGCGGCGGCGGCTGGGTGAAATGCTGCTCCGGCCTGACCTCGCCCAGGGCCAGACGCTCGCCCTCCCCCATGGGCGGAAGCAGACGGTTTTTGTCGTCTGCGGCCGCGCCACCATTGTTTTCCGGATCGTCCCGGCCCTCCTTGTAAAGTTTCAAAAATCCGTCGAAGGCGATCACCGAGCCGGTGGCCCTCAGCACGACGCCGTCACCGCCCTTGGCATCCACCGCCACTTGGTCGAGCCTGGCGCTCGCCATCTGGCTCGCCACCGCGCGTTTCCAGATCAATTCGTAGAGGCGAGCTTGATCGTGATCGAGAACGTTGCGGAGCTCACCCGGGCTGCGCGCCATGTTGGTGGGACGGATGGCCTCGTGGGCCTCTTGGGCGTTGCGGGCCGAGGAGCGGTAGCGCCGGGGAGATTCGGGCAGGTAGGCGGCCCCGAAACGTTCGGTGATATGGTTGCGCGCCTGGGCCTGGGCCTCGGCGGCGAGATTGACCGAATCGGTCCGCATGTAGGTGATCAGGCCGACCGTCTCACCGCCGATATCGGTCCCCTCGTAAAGGCGCTGGGCGATCTGCATGGTATGCCGGGCCCCGAAACCAAGCTTGCGCGAGGCTTCCTGTTGCAGGGTCGAGGTGATGAAGGGTGGCGGCGGGTTGCGGCGGATTTCCTTACGTTCGACCGTGGCGACGGTGAACGCGCCGGCGTCCAGGATGGCAGCCCGGGCCTTATCACCGGCGCCTTGATCGGGAATATCGTACTTGCCGAGCTTGGCTCCGCCGAGATGGGTGAGCCTAGCCGTGAAGCCGCTCCCCGCCACCGTGGTGAGGGCGGCATCGACGGTCCAGTATTCGCGTGGCGTGAAGACCTCGATCTCGGCCTCGCGCTGGCAAATCAGGCGTAGCGCCACCGATTGGACCCGCCCCGCCGATCGGCTTCCGGGAAGCTTGCGCCAGAGCACCGGCGATAAGGTGAAGCCCACCAGATAGTCCAGCGCGCGGCGCGCGAGGTACGCTTCGATCAGGGGCTGATCCAGTTCGCGGGGGTTGGCCACCGCTTCCAGCACGGCCGATTTGGTGATCTCGTTGAACGCCACCCTCTTGATCGACACGCCGTCGAGCACCCCACGGTGGCGCAGCAATTCGAGCACGTGCCAGGAGATCGCCTCGCCTTCACGGTCCGGGTCGGTGGCGAGATACAAGGTATCGGCAAACTTGAGCGCCTTGGCGATGGCATCGATCCGAGCGCCGGCCTTGGGCGACTGGGCCCAGGTCATGGCGAAGTCTTCGTCGGGACGCACGGAACCGTCCTTCGGCGGCAGGTCACGGACGTGGCCGTAGGAAGCGAGAACCTGGAAGCCGGAGCCAAGGTAGTTGTTTATGGTCTTCGCCTTGGCTGGCGATTCAACAACAACGACGTTCATCTACCCATCAATCAGACAGTATCCATCGGCCTTTTGGTTTCCCCGATCGGGGGCACGGACGCGTCCCGCGGCGCCCGAATAATCGTCCACAAGATGTTAGCGAATGGTCAACGGGTCGCTTAATTGGGGTATCCATTAGTCAAAAGCAAGGGAAACTTGTCCGCCTGGATGGCGCTGGAGGCGTCCGGCCAACTCCAATTCCAGAAGGATCATGGTCACATGGGCGGGTGGAACTCCGCTGCGCCGGAGGATTTCATCGACCGGCGTGGAGGCCGCCCCCAGCAGCGCGGTGATCTCCTCGCGCGCCGTCGAAAGTGCCTCTTCATCAAGCTCCTGGGCGGCCGGACCGGCGGTGAGAGGCGGCGGGCCGGGCTCGGCGGCGGGGTGCCCGGCGCCGGTGCCGGCCAAGGCTTCCAGCACGTCGTCCGCGCCCTCGATCAACGCCGCGCCCTCGCGGATCAGCTTGTTGGCCCCCCGCGCCCGGGGATCGAGTGGATTGCCCGGCACCGCCATGACATCGCGACCCTGTTCCCCAGCCAGCCGGGCGGTGATGAGCGAGCCCGAACGCAACGTCGCCTCGATCACGACCACGGCGACGGCGAGGCCGGAAACGATCCGGTTGCGGTTGGGGAAATGCCGCGCCTGGGGCCTGACGCCGAGGCGCAGTTCGGAGATCAGCACGCCGCGTTCGGCGATCTCCCGGTAAAGCGGTTGGTTTTCCGTGGGGTAAACAATGTCGATGCCGCCGGCCATCACCGCGACGGTCCCCCCGTCGATCGCCCCCCTATGGGCGGCGGCATCGATCCCCCGCGCCAGGCCCGAGGCCACCACGAATCCAGCCTCGGACAGATCCCGGGCCAAGGTTTCGGTGAATCGGATGCCGTTGGCCGAACCGTTGCGGGCGCCGACCATCGCGATCATCGGTTTGCCCAGCAAATGGGGATGACCGACCACCGATAACAGTGGCGGGGCATCGGCAAGGGCGGCCAGCGCCTGCGGGTATTCCGGCTCGTCACTGGCGATCAGCCTGCCGCCGATCTTCGCCAGGGCCGCCATTTCTTTTTCCGCCGCCGATTTCGGGCAGACCCCAATGCGAATGCTGCTGCCACCGCGCCGGGCAAGGTCGGGCAATGCTTCCAAGGCATCGTGCGCCGAACCGAAGCGCGTCATTAATTGGCGGAAGGTGATGGGTCCGACGTTCTCCGATCGGATCAGGCGCAGCCAATCGAGCCTTTCACCATCGCCGAGCGGGCGTGATTCATTCATGGCGCGAGCCTGGGGCAAGCATGGCGCCGAGTCAATCGGTTGAGCCGCGGCCCCTGCCGAGGGCGATACGGGGTTCCTCACCGGAGCGCAGGCGGCGGATATTGGTCCTGTGCGCGACCATCACCAGGACCCCAAGCGCCAGCGCGAGGCCCGCCAGCCCGGGATCATCGGCCAGCCACCAGGCGAAGACCGGCGCCAGGGCCATGGCGCAAATGGAGGCAAGAGAGGCGAATCGCCCCACCACCGCGACCGCCAGCCAGGTCCCGGCCACGGCAAGCCCGGTCGGCCAAGAGATGGCCAGAAGCACGCCCATGGAGGTGGCGACCCCCTTGCCTCCCCGAAACTGCAGCCATACCGGGAAGACATGCCCGATCACCGCGCCCGCGCCGGCGAGAAGTGCCGTGTCCTGGCCCCAAGCCGCGGCCAGGACGACGGCCAGCGCCCCCTTGCCGCCGTCCAGCACCAGGGTCGCCGCCGCTATGCCTTGGTGGCCCGTCCTGAGCACATTGGTGGCGCCGATACTGCCCGATCCCATCTTGCGGATATCGCCGAACCCTTTGGCCTTAGAAAGCAGCAGGCCGAAGGGAACGGCGCCCGCCAGGTAGCCCCCGATCAAAGCGCCCAGGAGCGGCCAAATATCCGCAAAGGCCGGCATCTCAATGGGCGGCTTCGAAGACCGTACGGCCCGCGAACACGGTCGCCCGGCAGCGGCCCTGGACGGGGCGGCCGTCGAACAGGGTGTTCTTCGACTTGCTGACCAACTGGTCTTCCTTGATTTTCCAGGGGGTCTCCACCTCGATCAGCACCAAATGGGCCGGCGCCCCCTTGACCAGACGGCCGGCGTCGACCCCCAGCAGGCGCGCCGGGGCCGAGGTGACCTTGGCGAGCGCCTCTCCAAGCCCTAAGGCGCCGCCGTGAACCAACTCCAGGACCAGCGGCAGCAGCGTCTCCAGGCCGATGGCGCCGGGCTCCGCCTGGGCGAAGGGCAGGCGCTTGGAATCCGGGTCCTGGGGCAGGTGGTCGGAGGCGATGGCGTCGATGGTGCCGTCGCGCAAGCCCTCCACCACGGCCTCGCGGTCGCTTTCGGCGCGGAGCGGCGGCGATAGTTTGGCGAAGGTCCGGTATTCGCCGATAGCGGTTTCATTGAGCCCGAAATAGGGCGGCGCGGTGTCGCAGGTCACGGGCAGGCCCCGGGCCTTGGCGGCGCGAATGACCTCGATGGCGGCGGCGGTGGAGACATGGGCGACATGATAGCGCCCGCCGGTGAGTTCCAGCAGCCTGAGGTCGCGCTCGATCATGATCACCTCGGCGGCGGCGGGGATCCCCTTGAGCCCGAGGCGGGTCGAGATTTCACCCTCGTTCATCTGGCCGCCGGCGGCCAGGCTCGGCTCCTCGGGGTGCTGGATGATGGGGAGGCCGAAACGTGTTCCGTATGACAGCGCCCGGCGCATGGTATCGGCGTCGGCTAGCGCCCTGGGCCCGTCGGTGAAGCCGACGGCGCCGGCTTCGGCCAGCAACCCCATCTCGGTCAGCGCTTCCCCCTCGGCGCCCCGGGTGATGGCGCCATAGGGGTAAACGTCGATGAGCCCCGTCTCGTGCCCGCGGGCGATCAGGAATTCGACCTGGGCGGGAGAGTCGATCACCTGGTTGAGGCCGGGAATGACGGCCATGGTGGTGATGCCGCCGGCGACGGCGGCCTGGGCCGCGCTCTGCAGGGTTTCCTTATGGGTTTCGCTGGTTTCGTGCACGGTGACGCGCATGTCGACAAGCCCCGGCGCCAGCACGTCGCCCCGGCAATCGACGGTCTTTACGCCCTCGGGCATGCCGTCGGCCAGCAGGCGGGGGCCGAGATCGGCGATGCGGCCGTCCTCGACCATAAGCGCGCCGGGCGCGTCGGTGCCGCTTTCCGGATCGACCAGGCGGGCATTTATGAAGGCGATCCTCTCCGTGCCGTTCATGATCGGGCCTTCTTCTTGCGCTTGGGCTTCGCCGCCGGCGTCGTGGCAGCGGTTCCGGTCACCGCCTCGAGGCAGGCCATGCGCACGGCGACCCCCATTTCCACCTGCTCGGTGATCACCGAGCGGTCGATGTCATCGGCCACCGAGGTGTCGATTTCGACCCCCCGGTTGATGGGGCCGGGGTGCATGACCAGGGCGTCGGGCTTGGCGGCGGCAAGCTTGTCTGCATCGAGGCCGTAGAAGTGGAAATTTTCCCTGAGCGACGGCACGAAGGTGCCGTGCATGCGTTCCAGCTGCAGGCGCAGCATCATCACGATATCAGCCCCTTCGAGGCCTTTCTTCATGTCGTGGAAGACCTCGACACCCATGCGCTCGATCATCGGCGGGATCAGGGTCGGCGGGCCCACCAGACGCACCCGCGCGCCCATGGTGTTCAAGAGGTGGATGTTGGAGCGTGCCACCCTGCTATGGGCGATGTCGCCGCATATGGTGACCACAAGGCCGCCGATGGTGCCCTTGCGGCGGCGGATGGTGAGCGCATCCAACAGTGCCTGGGTCGGGTGTTCATGGCTGCCGTCGCCACCGTTGATCACCGCGCAGGTGACTTTCTGGGACAGTAGTTGGACGGCCCCGGAATGGGGATGGCGGACCACCAGAACGTCGGGATGCATGGCGTTCAGCGTCATCGCCGTGTCGATCAGGGATTCGCCCTTGTGGATCGACGACGTCGCTACCGACATGTTGATGACATCGGCGCCGAGGCGCTTGCCGGCCAGCTCGAAAGAGGTCCGGGTGCGCGTCGAATCCTCGAAGAACAGGTTGATCAGGGTCAGGCCCTGAAGCGAGTTCGACTTCTTCTGCCGGCCTCGGTTCAAGGCGACGAAACCGTCCGCCGCGTCCAAAAGACAGGTGATCTCGCCGGAGGAAAGCCCCTCGATGCCAAGGATATGGCGCGGCGCAAAATGCGTGTCTGGGGCCGGGGTGTTCATTAAAACGGGACTATAAGCCCGGCCCCGCGCCGAGCGCAAGCATCGCCGCCGCCATCAGCTGCCTCCGCCGCCGGCGGCGAGAAAATCGAGGTAGCCTTGCAGGATGACGGCGGCCGCGACCTTGTCGATGATTTCCGCCCGGTGCTTGGCCGAGACGTCCGCTTCGAGCAACGCGGCTTCGGCGGCATAGCTGGAAAGCCGTTCGTCCCAAAAGGCCAGCGGTAGGTCGAGCGCTAATAGAAGGTCGGTGGCGAATTGCCGCGTTGCCTGGCAGCGCGGGCCCTCGCTGTCGTCCATATTGACCGGCAGCCCCAGCACCAAGGCGCCCACGCCCTGGTCGGCGATGACCCCCATGAGTTGTCCAATGTCGGGTTTGAGCTTGGTGCGCCGGATGGTGTCAAAGGGCGTCGCGATGGTTCGCTCGACGTCGGACAAGGCGAGACCGATGGTGCGCGTGCCGAGATCGAGCGCCAAAATTCGGGCACCGGTTGCAAGGCCTTCGGTGAGCTCTCTGGGCTTGCGGATGGTCATGGCCGGTGTTAACGTGCCTGCCTTCTAAGGCCTTGAAAACCGAGTGTTTCCGCGGGTTTTAGGCCCTCAGGCCGGGCCCGCGCGCAATCACTGGGACACTTATACAGATGTCGCTGGATAAAGCCACCGTCGCACGTATCGCCGCCCTTGCCCGCATCCGAGTGGCGGAGGAAGACCTCGACGGGCTGGCCCGGGAACTCTCCAACATCATGGGCTGGATCGAGCAGCTGAACGCGGTCGATACAGAGGGCGTGCCGCCCATGTCCCGGGCGGCCGATCAGAAATTGCGCTGGCGCGAGGACAAGGTGACCGATGGCGGCATCCCCGAAAAGGTTCTGGCCAACGCGCCCGCGGCCAAGGACGGCTTTTTCACCGTACCCAAGGTGATCGAGTAATGGCGGCGGCGGCGCTGACCGACCTGACCCTCGCCGAAGCGCGGGACGGGCTCCTGGCCAAGGAATTCTCGGCCCGGGAACTGGTCGAAGCGCACCTCAAAGCCATGGAGGCGGGCCGCGGGCTCAACGCTTTCCTGACCGAGACCCCGGAGCGCGCCTTGGCCGGCGCCGAGGAGGCCGACACGCGGATCGCCGCCGGCGAGGCCCGTGCGCTGGAAGGGGTGCCGCTCGGTATCAAGGATCTCTTTTGCACCGAGGGCGTCGCCACCACCGCCGCCTCGCGCATCCTCGAAGGGTTCACGCCGCCTTATGAGTCCACCGTCACCCGGAACCTCTGGGATGCCGGCGCGGTGATGCTGGGCAAGACCAATCTGGACGAGTTCGCCATGGGGTCGTCTAACACCACCAGCCATTTCGGCCCGGTGGAAAACCCCTGGCGGCGCAAGGGCGACAACCGGCCCTTGGTGCCGGGCGGCTCTTCCGGCGGCTCGGCGGCTGCCGTCGCCGCCCATCTCTGCCCGGGCGCTATGGCCACCGATACCGGCGGCTCGATCCGCCAGCCCGCCGCGTTCTGCGGCGTTGTCGGGCTGAAGCCGACCTATGGGCGGTGTTCGCGCTACGGTATCGTCGCCTTTGCCTCGTCCCTGGACCAGGCCGGGCCGATCACCCGGACGGTGCGGGATGGGGCGATACTGCTGCGTTCCATGGCCGGGTTCGATGCGCGTGATTCGACCTCGGTGCAACGCGAGGTGCCCGATTTCGAGGCGGCGCTGGCGCGGCCCTTGAAGGGGCTCAAGGTGGGGGTGCCTAAGGAATACCGGGTGGACGGCATGGATCCCGAGATCGACGCCCTGTGGCAAAAGGGGATCGAATGGCTGAAGGATGCGGGGCTTGAGGCGGTGGAGATCGGCCTTCCCCATACCCAATACGCGCTTCCCGCCTATTACATCCTGGCGCCGGCCGAGGCGTCGTCGAACCTCGCGCGCTACGACGGAGTGCGGTACGGCCACCGGGCCGAGGGCGGTAGCGAATTGCTCGACATGTACGAAGTGACGCGCGGCGAAGGCTTTGGCGCCGAGGTGCGCCGGCGCATCATGATCGGCACCTACGTGCTGTCGGCGGGTTATTACGACGCCTATTACCTGAAGGCGCAGAAGGTGCGCACCCTGATCGCCCGCGATTTCGCCGCCGCCTTCAACCAAGTCGACGTGATCCTGACCCCGACGGCGCCGGGCGCGGCCTTCGCCATCGGCGAAAAGGAAGACGACCCTATTTCGATGTACCTCAACGACGTCTTCACGGTGCCGGCATCGCTGGCCGGGCTGCCCGGCATCTCGGTGCCGGCGGGGACCGATGGGGACGGCCTGCCCCTTGGGCTTCAACTGGTCGCGCCGTCGTTCGACGAGGAAACCATGATCGCCGCGGCGGCCGCCATCGAGGCCCGGGCCGGCTTCGACGGCGGCGGGGCGGCGGCCGCCGGGGGAGGTGCCTGATGTCTCTGATCCAGGGCGCCACCGGCGATTGGGAGGTGGTGATCGGGCTCGAGATCCATGCCCAGGTGACGTCGGCCGCCAAGCTCTTTTCCGGCGCCGCCGCCGCCTTTGGCGGCGAACCCAACGCGAGGGTGTCCCTGGTCGACGCGGCGATGCCGGGCATGCTGCCGGTGATCAACGGCTATTGCGTGGAGCAAGCGGTGCGCACCGGCCTTGGGCTGGGGGCCGAGATCAATCTCACTTCGGTGTTCGACCGCAAGAACTATTTCTATCCCGACCTGCCCCAGGGCTACCAGATTTCCCAGGTCACCCAGCCCATCGTGGGGTCCGGCGAGGTGGTTTTGGACATGGCGGACGGGACCGAGCGGCGGGT
>JAPUGG010000016.1 GCA_027292975.1 Alphaproteobacteria bacterium
AAACGGCGTGTGCCGGCCCCCTTCCTCCTTGTTCAGGATGTAGGCCTCGCACTTGAAACGCGTGTGCGGCGTGATCGAGCCCGGCTTGGAAAGAACCTGGCCGCGCTCCACCTCGTCGCGCTTGGTGCCGCGCAGAAGGACGCCGATGTTGTCCCCCGCCTCGCCCTGGTCCAAAAGCTTGCGGAACATCTCCACCCCCGTGCACACCGTCTTGGTGGTCTCCTTGATGCCGACGATCTCGATATTCTCGCCGACCTTGATGACCCCACGGTCCACACGGCCGGTCACCACCGTCCCCCGACCCGAAATCGAGAAGACGTCCTCGATGGGCATCAGGAACGGCAGGTCCACGGCGCGTTCCGGCTGCGGAATGTAAGTGTCGACCGCCTCCATCAGCTTCAGGATCGATCCCTTGCCGGTCTCCTCGTCGCCGTCCTCGAGGGCCGCCAGCGCCGAGCCCGGGATGATCGGGATGTCGTCGCCGGGAAAGTCGTAACTGCTGAGAAGCTCCCGCATCTCCAACTCCACAAGCTCCAAAAGCTCCGGATCGTCGACCTGGTCGACCTTGTTGAGATACACGACCATCGCCGGAACGCCGACCTGGCGCGCCAGAAGAATATGCTCCCGGGTCTGCGGCATCGGCCCGTCCGCCGCCGAAACAACCAATATCGCGCCGTCCATCTGCGCCGCCCCGGTGATCATGTTCTTCACGTAATCCGCGTGCCCCGGGCAGTCCACATGGGCGTAATGACGGTTTTCCGTTAGGTATTCGACGTGCGCCGTGGCGATGGTGATCCCCCGCGCCTTCTCCTCCGGGGCCTTGTCGATCTCGTCAAAAGACACGAACTCGGCCCCGCCCGTCTCCGCAAGAACCTTCGTGATCGCCGCCGTCAGGGTCGTCTTGCCGTGGTCGACATGGCCGATCGTGCCAACGTTGCAATGGGGCTTCGTCCGCTCAAACTTCTTCTTCGCCATGACGCCTCTCCGTTGATTTAGGCGAGCTTGGCACAAACTTCATCGGCCACCGCCTGGGGGACCTGCTCGTACTGCTCGAAATGCATGGTGAATTGCGCCCGGCCCTGGCTCATGGACCGTAGCGTGTTGATATAACCGAACATGTTGGCCAACGGCACCAGGGCTGCAATGACCCGGGAGTTGCCCCGCTGATCCATGCCGGAAACATTGCCCCGGCGCGATCTGAGATCGCCGATGATTTCGCCCATGTACTCCTCGGGGGTAACCACCTCGACCCGCATCACCGGCTCCAGCAGCGCCGGGCCGGCCCTTTGCATGCCTTCGCGGAAGGCGCCCCGGGCGGCGATCTCGAATGCCAAAACGGAAGAATCGACGTCATGGTAGGCGCCGTCCAACAGTTCCGCCTTGAAATCGATCACCGGGAAACCGACCAATACACCGGTCTCCTTGGCGCTCATCAAGCCCTTTTTTACGCCGGGAATGTATTCCTTGGGTACCCTGCCGCCGACCACCTTGCTTTCGAACACACAGCCTTCTCCCTTGGCGGGCTCAAAGGCGATCTTGACCCGGGCGAACTGGCCGGAACCACCCGTCTGTTTCTTGTGGATGTAGTCCACTTCCACCGACTTGGTGATGGTTTCGCGGTAGGCCACCTGGGGGGGGCCGACATTGGCCTGCACCTTGAATTCTCGTTTCATGCGGTCGACGATGATGTCGAGGTGCAGTTCCCCCATCCCCTTGATCAAGGTCTGGCCGCTTTCGTCGTCGGTGGTGACCTGGAAGGAGGGATCCTCCTGGGCTAGGCGCCTCAGGGCCTCACCCATCTTTTCTTGGTCGCCCTTGGTCATGGGCTCGACGGCGACCTCGATCACCGGTTCGGGGAACTCCATGCGCTCCAGCACCACCGGGTTGCTGGCGTCGCACAGGGTGTCGCCGGTGGTCACATCCTTAAGGCCGGCGATGGCGACGATGTCTCCGGCGCGGGCCTCCTTGATGTCTTCACGGGTATTGGCATGCATCAGCAGCATGCGGCCGATCCGCTCGCGCTTGCCCCTGGCGGCATTCATGACGCTGTCGCCGGTTCGCACCACGCCGGAATAGACGCGCACGAAAGTGAGCGAGCCGACGAAGGAATCGGTCATCACCTTAAAAGCGAGAGCCGCGAACGGTTCGTCATCGGAACTGTTGCGGCTCACTTGTTCATCGCTGCCGGGCTTGACCCCCAAGATGGCGGTCACATCGGTGGGCGCCGGCAGATAATCGACGATGGCGTCGAGAAGCGGCTGCACACCCTTGTTCTTGAAGGCGGCCCCGCACAGCACCGGCACCACGGCGCCGGCACAGGTCGCCTTGCGGATACAGGCCTTCAGGGTGTCGATATCCGGCTCGTTCCCCTCGAGGTAGGCCTCCAACGCCTGGTCATCGAACTCAACTGCCGATTCCACCAACTTGGCGCGGTATTCCTCGGTCTCGGTCACCATGGGCTCGGGGATCTCGGTGTATTCGAATTCGGCGCCGAGCGTCTCCTCCTTCCAGATGATCCCCTGGCGCGTCAGCAGGTCCACGATGCCGACGAAATCGGCTTCCACGCCGATCGGCAGCTGGGTCACCAAGGGGGTCGCCCCCAGGCGATCGACGATCATGTCGATACAACGGAAATAATCGGCGCCGACACGGTCCATCTTGTTGATGAAACAGATGCGCGGCACGTCGTATTTGTCGGCCTGGCGCCACACGGTTTCCGACTGGGGCTCGACCCCGGCGACAGAATCGAACACCGCCACGGCGCCGTCCAGCACCCTGAGCGAACGTTCCACTTCGATGGTGAAATCCACATGGCCCGGGGTGTCGATGATATTGATCCGGTGATCGTTCCAATGGGTGGTGGTGGCCGCCGAGGTGATGGTGATGCCGCGTTCCTGCTCCTGCTCCATCCAATCCATGGTGGCGGTGCCGTCATGGACCTCGCCGATCTTGTATGAGCGGCCGGTGTAAAACAGGATGCGTTCGGTGGTCGTCGTCTTACCGGCATCGATATGCGCCATGATACCGATATTGCGGTAGCATTCGAGTGGATGGGTGCGTGCCATGTCGACGATTTCCTAATATTTTTCGTGCCTGACCGACGCGCCCCAAAATTACCAGCGGTAATGGGAGAAGGCCTTGTTGGCCTCCGCCATGCGGTGTGTGTCTTCCCGTTTCTTGACCGCGTTACCGCGGTTGTTGGCGGCGTCAAGCAGCTCGTTAGAGAGCCGCTCCACCGTGGTGTTTTCGTTGCGCGCCCTGACAGCCTCGATGATCCAGCGGATGGCCAGGGTCTG
>JAPUGG010000160.1 GCA_027292975.1 Alphaproteobacteria bacterium
AGAGTTTCTCCCAGGTGACCAACCCGCCGATCGACAGTTTGCGCGAAAATTACCAGATGAGCCTCATCACGCGGCTCGGTAACCTGGGCAACATTCTTGATGAGGACGAATCGCAAAACCGTATCCTGAAATTGGAAAGCCCGGTTCTCACCAATGCCGAGTTCGCAGCGATGATGGAGACCATGGGCGAGGAATCGGTGGAGATCGACTGCACATTCGATGTTGCCGCGGGTGAGGGGGGGTTGCGCGACGCGATCGGGAGGATCCAACGCGAGGCCGAAGACGCCGTTCGCAAGGGCGCGGTCCACGTTACCCTCTCAGACATGAATATAACCGCCGACCGCGCCGCGATCCCAATGATACTTGCCACCGGTGCCGTGCACACCCACCTGATCCGCCAGCAGCTCCGCACCTTCACCTCGGTCAACGTGCGCTCCGCCGAATGCATGGATGTACATTATTTTGCCGTCCTGATCGGGGTTGGCGCCACCACCATCAACGCTTACCTCGCCGAAGACACCATCAAGGACCGCCACCGCCGTGACCTGTTCCGGGGGCTGTTGGTGGAGGACTGCCTTGCCAATTACAAGAGAGCCGTCGATCAGGGTGTTCTCAAGGTCATGTCGAAGATGGGCATTTCGGTGCTGTCATCCTACCGCGGCGGCTCCAATTTCGAGGCCGTGGGTCTAAGCCGCGCCTTGGTTGCCGAATATTTCCCCGGCATGACGTCGCGTATCTCCGGGATCGGACTTACCGGGATCGAGCGCAAGGTGGCCGAACTCCATCGAGACGCCTATAGCGGCACCGACACGACCTTGCCCATGGGCGGGTTTTACACCTATCGCCGGTCGGGTGAGGCCCATGCGGTTCACGGGGATCTGATCCATACCCTGCAGACCGCGGTGACCACGGAATCTTATGCGGTTTACAAGCGGTTTTCCGAAGCGAGCCGGTCGGGGCCACCGATCACGCTCCGCGACCTTCTTGATTTCAAGAAGGTCGCGGAACCGAAGGATGTGGATGCGGTGGAATCCATCACCGATATCCGCAAGCGTCTGGTCGCACCGGGTATCTCTTTAGGGGCGCTCTCGCCGGAAGCCCACGAGACCCTTTCCATCGCCATGAACCGGATCGGCGCCAAATCGGATACCGGCGAAGGAGGCGAGGATCCGTCGCGCTACCGGCCGCGGGCCAACGGCGATAACGCCTCGTCTGCCATCAAGCAGGTGGCCTCGGGCCGTTTTGGCGTGACCGCTGAATACCTCAACAATTGCCGCGAGCTCGAGATCAAGATCGCCCAGGGCGCCAAGCCCGGCGAAGGGGGCCAGCTCCCCGGCATCAAGGTTTCCGAGATGATCGCCAGGCTGCGCAATTCCACGCCCGGCATCACGCTGATCTCACCGCCGCCCCATCACGACATATATTCCATCGAGGACCTGGCGCAGTTGATCTACGACCTCAAGCAGATCAACCCGGAAGCCAAGGTCTGCGTCAAACTGGTGTCTCAGACCGGGATCGGCACCATCGCCGCCGGTGTCGCCAAGGCGAAAGCCGACGTGATCCTGGTGTCGGGCCATTCCGGCGGCACCGGGGCGAGCCCCCAGAGTTCCATTAAATATGCCGGCCTGCCCTGGGAAATGGGACTTTCCGAGGTCAATCAGGTATTGACCCTGAACCAGCTGCGCCATCGCGTCGTGCTCAGGGTCGACGGTGGCATCAAGACCGGCCGTGACGTGGTCATGGCGGCTCTATTGGGTGGCGAGGAGTTCGGTATTGGCACCATCGCCCTTGTCGCCATGGGCTGTATCATGGTGCGCCAGTGTCACACCAATACCTGCCCGGTGGGGGTTTGCACCCAGAATCCCAAGCTGCGTGACAAGTTCGTCGGCACACCGGAAAAGGTGGTCAACCTGATGAGCTTCATCGCCGAGGAGGTGCGCGAGATTCTTGCCTCCCTCGGGGCAGCTTCGTTGGAGGAAATCATCGGCCGCACCGACCTCCTGAGCCAGGTTAGCCGCGGCTCGGAGCATCTCGACGATCTCGACCTCAATCCTCTGTTGATTCAGGCCGATTCCGGCGACCATCCCAGTCACTGCACGTTGGGTCCCAATGAGCGTAACGAGGTGCCGGAGACCCTTGACGCCGAGATGATCCATGACGCCGCGGCGGCCCTGGAAGCGGGCGAAAAGATGCAGCTGGCCTACAATGTGCGCAATACCCAACGCGCCATCGGCACCAAGCTCAGCTCCGCCATCACCCGGCGCTTCGGCATGGATGGTTTGGAACCCGGCCAGATCACGGTGCGCCTGCGCGGCACCGCGGGTCAGTCGCTCGGGGCTTTCGCGGTTCAGGGGATCAAGCTCGAAGTATTTGGCGATGCCAACGATTATACCGGCAAGGGATTATCGGGCGGGACCATCGTCGTCAGGCCGCTGGCGTCATCGCCGTTGGTGTCCAACGAAAATACCATCGTCGGCAACACGGTTCTCTACGGCGCCACGGCGGGGCGGCTGTTCGCCGCGGGCCAGGCCGGCGAGAGATTCTGCGTCCGCAATTCCGGCGCCATCGCGGTGGTCGAGGGTTGCGGTTCCAACGGCTGCGAATACATGACCGGCGGCGTGGCCGTGATCCTGGGGCCGGTCGGCGACAACTTCGGGGCCGGCATGACCGGCGGCGTGGCTTTCGTCTACGACCCCGATCTTGATTTCGAGCATAAGCTCAACCCGGAAACCCTGGTCTGGGAACGGGTGGCGACGGCCTATTGGGAAAAACGCCTGCGCCGATTGGTGGAGACCCATGTGGCCAACACCCAATCGCGGTTCGCGGAGCGCCTGCTCAACGACTGGGCCCGGGTGTTGCCCCGCTTCTGGCACGTCGTGCCCAAGGAAATGGTTGCCCTGCTGGAACACCCCTTGACCGAAGATTCCGGGATCATCAGCGCCTGATGCCCGGCCCGCCGGGCGGCCCGACGCGCCGACGGCGGTGCGCCTATCCGCCGACGGCATGCGCCGCCCCGGCCGTGCCGGCCAGTATTCGATCGCGAACCACCCCCGTCAGGCGGTTTTCTTTCGCCTGATTGTGCTCTAGCCTGCTTCCCTGGGATGGCCGGGCTGGGCACCCATTCGCGCCCGAGGAGAGGCCCATGATTGATGTGCTCGAGCGGGTGGGTCGGGGCGGGTGGACCGCTTTAGCCGCGTGGTTTGTCGTCGTCGTTCTTGCGGCGGGATATCTCGCGCCGGTGGCGGCCCAGGACATCCCCAAAGAGGTCAAGGAAGGGTCCAAGGACCTCGATGTGCCCTATGAGGGCTCCCATGAGGGCGTCCTCAGGGCGATGTTCGAAATGGCCAGGGTCACGGGCGACGATTTCATCATCGATCTCGGCTCCGGCGACGGCCGCATCGTCATAGCCGCTGCCCAGCGGTTCGGCGCGCGGGGTTTCGGCGTGGACCTCAACGAGAAGTTGGTGGCGATTGCCAATCAACGGGCGCGCCGGGCGGGGATCGCCGCGCGCGCGCGCTTTTTCGTCGGCGATATTTTCAAGACGGACATCAGCCGGGCCAGCGTGGTGACCATGTTTCTCTATCCGGAGGTGGTGCTGAAACTGCGGCCCAAGCTACTGGGCAGCCTCGCGCCCGGCGCCCGGGTGGTGTCCAACGAATACCATCTCGGCCGGTGGCGGCCCGACGCGGCGCGGGTGGTCGAAAGCCCCGGGGGTAAGGAGGGCGTGGTCTATATGTGGGTGGTGCCGGCCAAACTGGCGGGCTTGTGGAACTGGGAGACCGGATATCCCGGCTATTTCGACCGGACGCTTCGCTATCAGGCCAAGATCAAACAAACTTTTCAGGACATGACCGGCGAGGTGGAGCTGGAATTGGAGCCCATGCGGATCCATGACGCCGTCATCACCGGTGCGCGCGTCGCTTTCTCCGCGACCGGCGAGATCGACCACTTGATGGTGCGCCACGACTTCAAGGGCACGGTTAAGGGAAACCAGATGACGGGCACCGTGCGGCTCAGCGGCGGTGTCCGCGACATCGTCCTGCCGTGGCGCGCCTGGCGCGCCCGGGACATCATCCCCTCCCGGCCATGACGGTGGACCCGGCTGCGGGTGCGCGGCCCCAAGCGCTTCTTAGCCCCATGGACGGGCTGGCGCTCATCGTCGGCGTGGTGATCGGCATCGGAATCTTCAAGGCTCCCGCCCTGGTGGCGGCGCGGTTCGATGATCCGCTCGTGATCCTAAGCCTGTGGCTGGCGGGTGCCGTGATCATGGCAGTGGGCGCGTTGTGTTATGCCGAGCTCGCCTCGGCCTGGCCCGACGCCGGCGGCGAGTACCATTTCCTCGCCCGCGCCTTCGGGCCGGCGGTGGGGTTCCTGTTCGCCTGGGGCCGTCTGGTGGTGATTCAGACCGGGTCCATTGCCCTGGTGGCATTCGTGTTCGGCGATTACGCGCAACGGCTCCTGGATCTAGGGCCCCATGGCGCGTCGATCTACGCCGCGCTGGCGGTGATCGTCGTCGCCGGCGCCAATGTCGCCGGCACGCGCCTTTCGGCCCGGATCCAGCGCGTCGTCGCCGCGAGCCTGGTGGCCGCGGTCGCGGTTACGGCGCTGCTTGGCTTCGTGATCACCCCCGAGCCGACGGCCCCGGTTGCCGCGGTGGCGGGCACGGGCACCACATCAGGAAGCCTCGCCGCGGCCATGGGTTCGGCGATGATCTTCATCATGCTGACCTATGGCGGCTGGAACGAGGCGGCCTATCTGTCGGCCGAATTGCGCGATGTCAAACGCAACATGGTGCGGGTGGCGGTGGGCGCGACCGTGGTGATCGGATTTTTGTACCTTACCATCAACGTCGCCTACCTCAGGGTCCTGGGCGTGGGCGGGCTCGGTGCCTCGACCGCCCCCGGGGCGGATTACATGGAGGCGTTGTTGGGTCCCCCGGGCGCCGCCGTGCTGTCGGGGGTAGTTGTGATCGCCGCGCTGTCCACCCTCAACGCCACCATCTTTACCGGCGCGCGGTCGGCTTACGCCATGGGCCGCGACGTTCGCCTCCTCGCCGTGCTGGGACGCTGGGACGGGCGTGCCCAGGGGCCGGTGGCGGCGCACCTGATCCAGGCCGCGATAGCTTTGGGTCTGGTCGGGATCGGCACGGTGACGCGTCAGGGGTTCGCCACCATGGTCGATTTTACCGCGCCGGTGTTCTGGTTCTTCCTTACCTTGACCGCGGCGGCGGTATTCGTGAGGCGCCTGAGGGGCGGCGGTGAGGACACCTTCTGCGTGCCTTTCTATCCGTTCACGCCGCTCCTGTTTTGCGCCGTATCGGCCACTATGCTGTATGCCGCGCTTGCTTACACGGGGGTCGGCGCCCTGGTGGGGGTGGGCGCGGTGGCCCTGGGTCTGCCGCTGTGGTGGGCGGCGCGCCGGGCGCCGGGTGGACTCGCCCCGTGAACCGTTCCTTAGATTTCACAATCGCCCCGATTGGTCTAGGGCCCTTTCCGGCCGAATGGTTCAATTCGGCCGGATAATGCTCTAGATTAGGCCGCTATGCGGCTTCTCTATCACCTGCTTTTGTCCCCTTTTTCGCGCAAGGTACGCGTGGTGTTAGGAGAAAAGGACCTGCCGTTCGAGCTCAGGGCGGAAAAGGTATGGCAACGCCGGCCGGAGTTTTTGGCCCTCAACCCGGCGGCCCAGGTGCCGGTCCTGGTCGAGGATGACGGCACCGTGATCGCCGATTCCGGCGTCATCACCGAATACCTGGAAGAGGTCTACCCCGAGCCCGGCCTCATCGGCAGCGATGCCAAGACCGGGGCCGAAGTGCGCCGCCTGGTGGCCTGGTTCGACTTGAAGTTCTACCGGGAAGTCACCCGCAACCTCACCGGTGAAAAGGTGCAAAAACGGTTTCTCGGTCTGGGCGAACCGAGTTCCGAGGCGATTCGCGCGGGTCATGCCAACCTGCCGGTCCACCTCGACTACATCGCCTGGCTGACCGAGCGCCGGAACTGGTTGGCCGGGGATTTCTTTTCCCTCGCCGATGTCGCCGCCGCCGCCCATATTTCGACTTTGGACTATATCGGCGACGTGCCCTGGGATAAACATGGGCCCGCCAAGGACTGGTACGCCCGGATCAAGTCGCGGCCCTCTTTTAGGGCCTTGCTGGCCGACCATATTCCCGGCCTGCCGCCGCCCAAGAACTACGCCGATCTCGATTTTTGAAACGACGCAGAGAGCCCCCATGAGTACCAAGAAGAATGAGACCCTGAGCCCCCTGGAGGAGCTTGGTCCCCGGACCGGCGACGAGTCTCCCCACGAGCTGATCTACCGGTCCTATCTTCTGGGCCGCATTCATTTCGGGACCAAGATCGCCATTCTCAACCGGCCCGGATCGCCGGTCTACAACGCCTATGAGAACTGGGGCCCGATCGCCCTCATCGTATTTCTCGGGATTTACACGATCTTCACGTCGGGGGTGGGGGCGGGGCTCACCCTGCTCTTGGTGTTGGCGATCGCGGGCGTCCTGATTCTGCCGAAATGGGTCCTCAAGAAACTGCGTATCCGGGTTCTGGAGATGGCCTTCGGCAGCGAAGGCGGCTGGCGGGAGCTTTGGCGCCACGGCGGCATTTCAATGCGCTTGTCGGCCGACGCGAGCGCCGTCTGCGACGGGCCCGAAGGCGATTGGCAGGCTTTCGCGCGGCAATACCTCGATCTGCCCGACCAACCGTAATTCCGCCGGCGATGCGCCGCGCCCCTTGGCGCCGCCGCGCCGGGCGATCGTGCATCGGCCATGGACGGCCCATCGGCCCGTGGTAAACTCTCACCTAAGTTTTGCATCTCTCCGCCGCACCCTTTGGACCCGCCGAACCCATGACCCAGTTCGAACCAATCGCCGGCGCCGCCGGGGCGGACCCCAGCACCGAAGTCACGGTGCCGGAAAGGGGCCCGCCGGTGGTTCTTCAAGTGCTGCCCGAACTGGAGGGCGGCGGCGTCGAGCGGGGCACCATCGACATCGCCATCGCCTTGAAGGAAGCGGGCTGGGGTTCTTTAGTGGCCTCGGCGGGAGGCGCCATGGTGCGTGTGCTCGCGCGTCACGAGGTGGCCCACGTGACCCTGCCCTTGCAGTCCAAAAATCCGTTCGTCATGCGGGCCAATGTGGGGCGCCTCGCGCGGGTGATCCGAAATTATGGGGTGAATATCGTCCACGCGCGGTCGCGGGCGCCGGCCTGGAGCGCCGAAGCCGCGGCCAAGCGCACCGATGCCCGTTTCATCACCACCATCCACGGAACCTATGCGGCTTCCAGCCTATTCAAGCGCCGCTACAACGCGGTGATGGCCCGGGGGGAGAGGGTGATCGCCATTTCCCAGTTCATCGCCGCCCAAATCCGCGACACCTATGGGGTCGACCCCGCGCGCCTGCGCATGATTCACCGCGGCGTCGATCTTGACATGTTCGCCCCGGGGAACGTCACCCAGGAACGCATGGTCCACCTCGCCAATGACTGGAATCTTCCCGATGACCGCCAGGTGATCCTCATGCCGGGGCGGTTCTCGCGCCGGAAGGGGCACCGGCTTTTGGTCGAGGCGCTGGCGCGTCTCGGCCGCCGGGACGTGCTCTGCGTCATGGTGGGCGCCGATACCGCCAGCGGCGATTACCTCGCGGCGATCGAGAAGTGCGCGCGGGAGTGCCGGGTGCTCGAGCTGGTCCGTTTCGTCGATTTCACCCGCGATCTTCCCGCCGCCTATATGTTGTCGGACGTGGTGGTTTCCGCCTCGACCCGGCCCGAGGCTTTCGGCCGCACCCTGGCCGAGGCGCTGGCCATGGGCCGGCCGGTGGTTGGGCCCGACCATGGCGGCACCAAGGAAATCGTCGCCCAAGGGCGCACCGGCTGGCTGTTCGAGTCCGGCGATGCGGAATCCCTGGCCGCGGCCCTGCGCGCGGCGATTTCGCTCAACAGCGGCGCCCGCCATCGACTGGCCGAGGAGGCCATGGGCGCGATTCGCGGTCATTTCACCAATCAACGGATGTGCGCCGCCACGCTCAAGGTCTACCAAGAAGTGCTGTCAGGTGACAACACGGGGGAAGGCGCGGCGGCGTGAGCCGATGGACCGGATCCCGGTGATCGAGCCGGGGGCGCTGGCATTTTCATCCTGAGCACGCGGGCCATGACGGCGATCAGCGCCCATCACGCCCCGGCGCGGATCACCCTCCTCACCATTCCATCCCTTGCGCCCTTGGCCGAGGCCAGCGGGCTGTTCGACGAAATCTGGTTCGATGCCCGGCCCAGGCCCACCCAGCCGGGGGGCTGAGCCGCCCGCCGGACACCGATAGGGAGCCTAATTCAGGGCCTCGTACAACGCGGCGGCGATGTCTTTCTTGTGGAAGGGCTTGTTGAGCAGCACCGCGTCTGGACCCAAGGCGCCGTCCTGGTTGGCCGAGTCGGCGGGGTAGCCAGACATGAACAGCACCTTGAGGTTGGGGCACCGGTCGCGGGCATGGCGCGCGAAGTCGGGGCCGTTGACGCCGCCGGGGAGAATGACGTCGGAAAACACCAGGTCTATTTCTTGGCTTTCCAGCGCGGTTTGCGCCGCCGCCGCCGTCGATGCCGTGATCACGCGGTAGCCCAGGCTGTCGACGATCGATTCCACGAGGTTGCGCACCTCCGCATCATCCTCGACCACGAGAATGGTTTCACCCCGGCCCGTGGGAACCTCTTCGCCCCTCGTGTCCGCCCGTGCCTCGGTATCGCTCAAAGCCCGCGGCAGGTACAGGCTCACCGTGGTGCCCTTGCCTTCCTCGCTGTCGATGACGACATGCCCCCTCGATTGCTTGGCGAATCCATAAACCATGGACAGCCCAAGACCGCTGCCCTTGCCCACTTCCTTGGTGGTGTAGAAGGGCTCGATGGCGTGCGCCAAGACCTCTTCGGCCATGCCCGTCCCGGTGTCGCCGACCGCCAGCACCACGTAGTCGTCGGCCACGACCTCGAAGTTTTCGGCCAAGAAGTCATCGTCGAGAGCCACGTTGGCGCAGGCGATGGTTAGTTTGCCGCCACCCGGCATGGCGTCGCGCGCATTGAGCGCCAGGTTCATAAGGGCATTTTCCACCTGCCCGGGATCGGCCTGGGCCAGCCACAGGCCGGGCGCGATATCTGTCGAGACCTCGATGGTCTCGCCCAAGGTTCTCTTCAGCAAGTCCAGCAAACCATCCGCCAGGGCCCCGAGGTCGACCGGCCGGGGGAACAGTGGCTGGCGGCGGGAGAAGGAGAGCAGGCGTTGGGTCAACTCGGCGCCACGCGTGGTGGCACGGAGCACGGCGTCTGCTTTCTCGTTGTCGTGCCCAATTTCATCGAGCAAAAGTTCGGTATTGCCCATGATCACCGCCAACAGGTTGTTGAAGTCGTGGGCCACCCCGCCGGTGAGTTGCCCCATCACCTCCATCTTCTGGGCTTGGTGGAGCTTCTCTTCGGCCCGCTTCCGCTCGGTGATATCGGTGTAGGTTACCACGTACCCCCCTTCGGGCAAGGCGATGCGGTGGTGGATAATGGCGGTACCGTCATCGTATACGCGTTCCCTGGCGGCTCCGCGAGGGTGAAGGGCATTTTTGAGCCGCCTTTGGATCATTTCCTCTGTAAAGTGTCCGACTAACGCCCCCTCGCTGTTGCGAAGCCTGACGATGTCTTCGTGGCTCATTCCCAAGGGTTGGCACCCCGCCGGGAGCCCTGCTATCTCGATGAACTTTTCATTGTAGGCGACCACCGTTTGGTCGGAGTCATAGAGCACGAAGCCTTGCCCCATGACTTCAAGGGCGGTGTCCAACAACGCCGATTTGTGTGCTGCCTCGCGATGTGCATGCTGCAGGGCGGTCAAGTCGGTGTAGGACGTTATAGTGCCGCCGTCGGGCGCGTTGTCATAAAGAACCCTGAAACGTTCCTCACTGTCCCTTAGTTTCTCTTCCTTCCCGCTCAATTGGTAAACGACATAGGCGGTCGTCCAAATGACCAACAGGGCGAGGGCCCTGTTGGTCAGCACCATCCATAGGGTGCCGCCCTCAGGTGAGAGAAAATAACCGGCCACCGTGAGGCCGGTCGCGGCCGCAGCGAGGACGGGAATATCCCTTCGATGTTGGAACATCAGACCCAACAGGATCAGGGCGACATAGGGAACGCCGCCCGCCACGCCCAATGGCATCCACAGGTCAAACGCAAACACCGCGGCGCCAAGCAGGATTGCCACCGCCGCACGGCCTAGGGGATTGAATACCAGCCCCTGCGGCGCCCACCGGTTTTCCGTGCGGGTTTCGCGCGCAGGCTCGTTGGTCTCTGACATGGGTCACCGCCTGGATTTATCGACCGTTGGATAATTAGGAAATTATGATTAATTAATAGTTAATATTAATTGCGGAGTGGGGCTCCAAAAGGCTTTGTGCGGTTTCTTGGCCTTGGTCGTGAAAGGGGCGAGGGCTGCCGAACCGATTGGCGGCCGGGTTGGCTGAATCGCGGTCCCGGGGAGTTGTTCGGCGCGTTTCCTCCATTCCCAGGTCCGCCCGGTCCTGGTTTTCCGGCGCTTTGCGTTAATCGCGCCTTGACGGTGAACGCCACATCAGCCCCGGTGCTTGACAGCCGGACTAACCAAAGTACTCTCCCAGCGCGCAAACGCCGGCCCAGCGCGAGGCCCGCCCCGACGGGCCCGGCATGGGGGAGCGGAAAATGAGCGGACCGGATATGGCCGACATCAACATTACCCTTCCCGATGGAACTTGCCGGACCCTGCCCCGGGGCGTGAGCGGCGCGGATATCGCCGGCGATATCGGCCCCGGGCTGGCCAAGGCGGCGCTCGCCGTCAAGGTGGACGGCACCGCCTGGGACCTTTCGCGCGCCATCGAGGCCGACGCCTCCGTCGAAATCCTGACCGTCAAGAGCATCGATGCGCTCGAGTTGCTGCGCCACGATGCGGCCCACGTCATGGCCGAGGCGGTGAAGGAGCTTTACCCCGACGCCCAGGTGACCATCGGGCCGGCCATCAAGGACGGCTTCTATTACGATTTCGCCCGCGACGAGCCGTTCACCCCGATTGATCTGGAAAAGATCGAGGCGCGCATGCACGACATCGTCGCCCGCGACGAGGAGATCACCCGCGAGGTCTGGGACCGGGGCGAGGCGATCCGCTTGTTCAAGGATATGGGTGAGCATTACAAGGCGGAAATCATCGAGGACCTGCCGGCCGACGAGGAGGTCACGCTCTACCGGCAAGGGGATTTCATCGACCTCTGCCGGGGGCCGCACCTGCCGTCTACCGGGCGCCTCCCCAAGGCCTTCAAGCTGATGAAGCTGGCCGGCGCCTATTGGCGCGGCGATTCGGCCAACCCCATGCTGCAACGCATTTACGGCACCGCCTGGCCCGACCGCAAGGCGTTGGACGCCTACCTCCATCGCCTGGAAGAGGCCGAGCGCCGCGACCACCGCCGGATCGGCCGCGAGATGGGCCTGTTCCACATGCAGGAGGAGGCGTTGGGGTCCGTTTTCTGGCATCCCTTGGGCTGGCGTTTGTATCGGACCGTGGTGGAATATATCCGGGCCAGATTGAATGCGGCCGGTTATGTGGAGGTCAACACGCCGATGTTGGTGGACCGTGCCCTATGGGAAGCCTCGGGTCATTGGGAGAAGTTCGGTGACGCCATGTTCACGGCGATACCCAGGGCCGCCGGGGCGGCGGAGGCCGAAGCCGACCGGATCCTCGCCATCAAGCCCATGAACTGCCCCTGCCACGTGCAGATCTTCCGCCAGGGCATCAAGAGCTACCGCGACCTGCCGCTGCGCATGGCCGAATTCGGCTCGTGCCACCGTTACGAGCCCTCGGGCGCGCTACACGGGCTGATGCGGGTCAGGGCGTTTACTCAGGACGACGCGCATATTTTCTGCACCGAGGACCAGATCACGTCGGAAACCAAGGATTTCTGCGGCCTGCTGCTCAGCATCTACGCCGATTTCGGCTTCACCGACGTGATCGTAAAGTTCTCCGACCGGCCGGAGGTGCGCGCCGGCGAGGACGAGGTCTGGGACCAGGCCGAGGGCGCGCTCAAGGACGCGGTCGCGGCCACCGGGCTTGAGACCATTCTCGATCCGGGCGAGGGCGCGTTCTACGGGCCCAAGCTCGATTTCGTGCTGCGCGACGCCATCGGCCGGGAATGGCAATGCGGCACCCTGCAGGTGGATTTCGTCCTTCCCGAGCGGCTCGATGCGTCCTATGTCGGTGAGGACGGCACCCGGCATCGGCCGGTGATGCTGCACCGGGCGATCCTGGGCTCGCTGGAGAGGTTCATCGGCATCCTGATCGAGGAATATGCCGGCGCCTTCCCGCTCTGGCTGGCGCCCTTGCAGGTGGTGATCGCCACCATCACGTCGGACGGCGACGCCTACGCCCAAGAGGTGGCCGACACGCTCACCAAGGCCGGGCTGCGTTGCGCGCTCGATCTTTCCAATCAAAAGATCGGCTACAAGGTGCGCGAGCATTCGGTGGCGAAAGTGCCGGTGATCATCGCCATCGGCAAGCGCGAGGCGGAACACAGGACCGTCACCCTGCGCCGGCTTGGCTCCAAGGACCAAGAAGTACTTGCGCTCAATCACGCGCGCGATACACTTGTGGGCGAGGCGCGTGTGCCGCATTCCGATGAAGCCGGCGAGTAACCATCCATAAATGATTTTCGACTACAGATGAACGGTGCCGGCAGCTTCCATGGGGAAGTGCCGTTTGACGGCGCGCGCGGGCATCGACGCCATGATCAACAGATGGAAGATGAGCAGATGATGGAGATTTATCCATAGCCCGACGACCCTTTCAAGGCGGGCCACCGAAAAAACGTGGACCCCGTGTGAACCAAGACATCGTTGCCGAGAGCATCCGCGTGGTCGGCGAAGACGGCGAGATGCTCGGCGTCATGAGCGTCGAGGACGCTTTGGACAAGGCCGATGCCGTGGCCCTCGATCTGGTGGAGATCTCGCCCAATTCCGACCCGCCGGTTTGCAAGATCCTGGACTACGGTAAATTCAAGTACCAGGCCCAGAAGAAGGCGGCCGAGGCCCGCAAGAAGCAGAAGACCGTCGACGTCAAGGAAATCAAGATGCGTCCCAGCATCGAACGTCACGATTACGACGTCAAAATGCGGGCCATCAACAAGTTCCTCGACGAAGGTGACAAGGTCAAGGTCACCATCCGCTTCCGCGGCCGTGAATTCCTGCACCAGGAGCTCGGCATGCAGATGCTGGAGCGCGTCCGCGGCGAGCTCGAGGAGAAGGCTAAGGTCGAGGCGCTGCCCAAGATGGAAGGCCGCCAGATGGTGATGGTGGTGGCCCCCCGCTAGCTTCGCCCGCAATGGCCGGACCAGGCCGCCTTGGAAGCTTCGATGGCCGGGGCGGCCCTTGCAATTGGGGGACTTCCCGGCTATAAGCATGCGCTCCGCCGGGCCCATCGGTCCGGCCTCAATGTGCGTTTTCAGACGATCGATCCGAGAAGGCCCGAAACCGTGCCGAAGTTGAAATCCAAAAGCGGTGCCAAGAAGCGGTTCCGTGCCACCGCCGGCGGCAAGGTGCGGGCGAACCATGCTTTTAAGCGCCATAATTTGCGCAAGCGCTCGACCAAGATGAAGCGTTCGACCCGGCGCGGCTTCATCCTGTCCAAGTCGGATTCCGAAATCGTCAAGAAATTCCTGCCGTATCTCTAGGACAGAGGGAGAGAAGAATGGCGCGAGTCAAACGGGGCGTCACCGCCCGCGCCCGACACAAGAAAGTGATCAAGATGGCCTCGGGCTACCGGGGCCGCGCCAAGAACTGCTACCGCACCGCCATCCAGCGGGTGGAAAAGGGGCTGCAGTACGCCTATCGCGACCGTAAGGTGCGCAAACGTGCATTCCGTTCGCTCTGGATTCGCCGCATCAATGCCGGCGCGCGCCTTAACGGGCTCACCTATTCGGAGCTAATGAACGGCATCAAACAGGCCGGCATCGAGCTCGACCGAAAGGTGCTCGCCGATATCGCCGCGAGGGACCCCGCCGCCTTCGCCAAAATCGTCGATCACGCCCGCGCGGCCCTTGCCAAGGCTGCATGAGCCGCGCGCCCCGGAGCCGATCTTAGGCGGCGGCCGAATTTAGGCGGTGGATTTAGGAAGGGGCTGTGTTCACAGCCCCTTTTGTTATAACACA
>JAPUGG010000161.1 GCA_027292975.1 Alphaproteobacteria bacterium
CGCCTTTCCCGATGATGTTGAAATTCTTATCCGAGCGGCACGAAAGCAAAACGACCACGAGCTTGCCGTGCTCTTGGAAACGCTCGCCTATCAGGGCTGGCGTATCACGGTAACCATCGACATCGAGCGAGCGAACATCGACTTTAAGAAGGCTCGCATTCAACGGTGGGTGTCAAAGTCCCGGCAGTGGCGATGGGCATCAGTGGACAAGGAAGTATGTGCCGCCTTGGCTACATTGCCTGAGAACCCCGACGGGCGCCTATTCACCTACAGGGAGCGGAAGGCTGTCTACAAAGCAATTGACGCTCTAAGCTTCCTGAAGAAGTACCGGCCCCACATGTCGCGTCGCGGGTTTGCAACCGAGCTTAAGAATCATGGCCACGACCTCCTCGATATTGCCGAGGCTGGTCAGTGGGAAGACGTGAAGTCGGTTGCCCGGTATGTTCAAGCCGATCTGAACCGGACGCGCCAAACCCTCTCCAGTTTACGGGGGGATTCGCGGGGGAAACGGAAAAAGGCAAGCTGATGAATGCCTTGCACTCCCTTGGTAAGGGCGAGGCCGAAAGTTCGATTCTTTCCGGCGGCACCATTTTACGTCCCGTTCCGAATCGAAGTCCGGGCCTTGCCGGGCTCTTCGGCATCGGCTTAGATGCGGGCCTGTTACGCGCAGCCAGGGAGCGGGAGAGATGGACGGCAAGGAAAATCGCACCAAGAGAATCGTGCTCGGCGTGCTCGCGGGTGCCGCCGGCATCATTGCCATCAAGCTTTTGTTCAGGTGGGTCAACGGCGAGATCTAGCGCGGCAAGCCCCTGCGCCGGCGCCCAACCGGGCGGCGCCATGGCGGCGTCAGCGGAGGCAGGCGCCCAGGGCGATCAGGAATTTCCGGCCACGGCCGATGCGGATGGGATGGCCGATCCGGTCGGGTGCGAATCCGCGGGCCTTGAGCCGCGCCAGCAGACGCCCATATACGGCGCACATGGCACGGGCCGGACGGGCCGGCCCCCGGGGGCAGTTCCTGAGCAAAGCCCGCGCCGTGGCGTAATGGGCCTCGGCCATGGCCGAGACCTCGGCACAGGCCCGGTCCAGCGCGGGATCGGACAAGACCGCCGCCGGTTGGCGGGCGGCGATGCCGTTGCGCTCGAGAACCTCCCGCGGCAGGTAAAGCCGCCCCACGGCCGCATCTTCGACGAGATCGCGCAATACATTGGTGAGCTGAAGCGCCTGGCCCAGGGAACGCGCGAGGGCCTCGCCCAGATCCCTGTGCAATCCGAAGATCGGCGCCGACAACCGTCCCACGGCACAGGCCGCCCGGGCGCAATAGAGCTCCAGTTCGTCGAGGCTGGGGGCAACCATGCGGCCCGCCACGTCCATTTCCATGCCGTCGATGACGGCGAGGAAATCCTCCTTGCGAAGGCCGAAGACGGGGATCGCCGGGGCGACGGCTACGGTGGCGGGATGGCACGGCGCGCCTTGAAACAGCGCCCCGATCTCGACCCGCCAAGCCGCCAGCGCGGCCATCTTGTCCGGGGCCGGAGCCGGACCATCGGCGACATCGTCGACGGTACGGCAGAAGGCGTAAACGGCGAACATCGCCTCACGGCGGTGCTTGGGCAGGAACCGCATCGCCCAGAAAAACGAAGAGCGCGAAGCCGTCAACCGCGCCTGCACCCAACCGGCGGCATCGGGCAGGGTCCAGGCCCGTCCGTTACCGGGGGCGGGCATGGCAACCGCCGGCGCATCGGTCCCGTCCCGACCGGCGGCGGCAAACCCCCTTTCGTCCATATCCATGCAATCAGGCGCTTGAGCTGGACGGCTGCCGGACGGCCTCACCCAGGGCGCCAAGCGCCACCTCGACCACATGCGCCGCGTCAAGGCCTACCTCCTGGTACTGCGCTGCGGGGCTATTGTGATCGATAAACCGGTCTGGCAGCACCATGGGACGGACCTTCAAACCAGAATCGATAAGGTCGTGTTCGGCGAGAAACTGCAAGACATGTGACGCGAATCCACCGACCGCACCTTCTTCGATTGTGATCAGCACCGGGTGCTCGCGGGCGAGGCGGGCGATCATCTCGGTGTCGAGCGGTTTGGCGAACCGGGCATCGGCGACGGTCACCGAAATACCCTTGGCGGCCAATTCGTCGGCCGCTTTCAGGCATTCGGCTAGCCGTCCCCCGAAATTGAGGATGGCGACGGCATTGCCTTCCCTCAGAATTCGGCCCTTGCCGATCTCCAGCACCTCGCCGCGGGCGGGCAGTTCCACGCCGACGCCCTCGCCCCTTGGATAGCGCACCGCCGACGGGCCATCGTCGATGGCCGCCGCGGTAGCCACCATGTGGACCAGCTCGGCTTCATCGCCGGCCGCCATCAGCACGAACCCGGGCAGGCAGCCGAGATAGGCAATATCGAAGATGCCGCCATGGGTCGGTCCGTCGGCGCCCACCAGCCCCGCCCGATCTATGGCGAAGCGCACCGCAAGCCCCTGAATGGCGACATCGTGGACCACCTGATCGTAGCCCCGCTGCAAGAATGTCGAATAAATGACGCAGAAGGGCTTCAGGCCCTCGGTGGCGAGGCCGGCGGCAAAAGTCACCGCGTGCTGTTCGGCGATGCCGACGTCGAATGTGCGTTCGGGATAGGCTTTAGCGAAGATATCGAGCCCGGTGCCCGAGGGCATGGCGGCGGTAATGGCGACGATTTTGTCGTCATGGGCGGCCTCTTCCACCAGGGCGCCGGCGAAGACCTTGGTGTAGGACGGCGCATTGGACTTGGCCTTGACCTGTTGGCCGGTGATCACGTCGAACTTGGAGACCCCGTGGTGCTTGTCCGCCGCCTCCTCGGCCGGGCCATAACCGTGGCCTTTCTGGGTCACCACGTGCACCAGGACCGGACCCGGCACCTTGGAATCCCTGACGTTCTTCAGGACCGGCAAAAGGTGATCGAGGTTATGGCCATCGATCGGCCCCACGTAGAAGAAGCCCAGTTCCTCGAACAAGGTCCCGCCGGTGACCATGCCACGGGCGTATTCCTCCGCGCGCTGGGCCGCTTTCTGTAGGGGGCGGGGAAATTTTTCCGCCATCAACTTGGCGAAGTGTCGAATCGAGCGATAGGATTTGGACGATATGAGCCGCGAAAGGTAGGCGCTCATGGCGCCCACCGGCGGCGCGATGGACATGTCGTTGTCGTTGAGAATGACGATCAGGCGGGCATCCATGGAGCCGGCGTTGTTCATGGCTTCGTAGGCCATGCCGGCGCTCATGGCGCCGTCGCCGATCACGCAGATGACCTCGTTGTCCGCCGCCGCCAGATCGCGCGCCACGGCCATCCCCAACCCCGCCGAGATCGACGTCGAGGCGTGGGCGGCGCCGAAGGGATCGAATTCGCTTTCCGCGCGCTTGGTGAAACCCGACAAACCGCCGGCCTGGCGCAGGGTGCGGATACGGTCGCGCCGGCCGGTCAGGATCTTGTGGGGGTAACTCTGATGGCCGACGTCCCAGATCAACCGGTCCTTGGGCGTATCGAAGATATAGTGCAGCGCGACGGTGAGTTCCACCACGCCGAGCCCGGCGCCGAGATGGCCGCCGGTGAAAGATACCACGTCGATGGTTTCGGCCCGCAGCTCGTCGGCAAGCTGGCGGAGGGATTTTTCGTCGAGTTCGCGGAGGTCCGCAGGCGAACCCACGGTATCAAGAAGCGGTGTTTTGCTGATTTCTGTCATCGCTGCAGCCGTTGCCGGTCGGGGAGACGGAGTTTCAAGGGAAACGCCACCATTTCCAAGCACTTTTCCGCAATCCTGCAGAAATGCACCCTCCCGGCCGACGGCCCCGCGAGGGGCCGCGCTCAGGGGTGGCGCCGCAAACGGGCCCACACGCCCCGGGTAAGGCCGATCATCGCGCATCCGGCAAATTGCACCCGCGTGAGGGCGACCCGGCCGGCAAGAGGGTCTTCGGTCTTGAGCCGGTGGCTCAGTTTGCGGGCGATGGCCGCCACCACCGCGGCTTCGAGGGCGAGGCGGGGGTTTTTGATGAGTGCGGGCAGCGATCGGGCATCGGCGAGCAAATGGTCGACGCCGACCAGCATGCGGTCGAACACCCGCCTCAAGGCGGGAGAGGTGGCCCCGGCGGCGAGTTCGCCCAGGACCGCGCCCTCGGCCTCGAGCCAATCCAGCGGGATGTAGACCCTATGGAGGTTTTGGTAATCGGCGCCGCAATCCTGGAGATGGTTGATCACCTGAAGGGCCGCGGACAAAGCGTCCGCCGCCGCGACTACCGCCTCCCCCGCCTCGCCGTGGAGCGCCAGAAGATATCGCCCGCACGGCGCCGCCGAGTACCGGCAGTAGTCCATCAGCTCCACCCAGCCGTCGTAACGCTGCTTGACCGCGTCCTGGCGGAACGCCGCCAGCAGGTCCCGGGCGTGGGCCGGACTCACGCCGGTCTCTTTGAGACTGGCCCCAAGCGCCCGGGCCGGACCGCAGTCGAACCCGGCTGCCGGGTTGCCGCCGGGCGCGTCTCGGCCGGGGACATCTTGGCCAGACGCGTCTTGGGCGGCCCCCGCAAGGGCGTCCGAAAAGGCACCGAGGCGGGCGAGCTTTTGATCGGGGCCGAGGCCGGGATCGTCGGCGATATCGTCGGCGGCGCGGGCAAAATCATAGAACGCGCCAACGTGGGGCCTGAGCGCCGGGGCGATCAAGGGCGAGGCGACGGGGAAGTTTTCATCTCCCGCGCCCTTGGACCCGGCACCGCCGGGATCACTCAACGCGGTTCCTTGTCCGTATACGCCTTGCCGGCGCGGTTGCGCTGGTCCGCGCTCATGTCCTTTTCCAGCGCCACCAGCGCCGCCCGGGCGGCCTCATACCCACCGTCCTTCGCGCGGGCGAGCCAGACCCAGGCCCGTACCCGGTCCCTGGCAACGCCTTGCCCTTCGCCATAGAGAAGCCCGAGGTTGTATTGCGCCCGGGCGAGCCCCGCCCGGGCGGCCTGACGGTACAACACGGCGGCCTGGGCGGGGTTTCCTTCGACCCCGTCCCCGCGTTCATGGAGGGCGCCCAGATTGAACGCCGCCTCGGCGATGCCTTGTCGGGCGGCGAGTCGATACCAGCGCGCCGCGCGGGCCGCGTCCTTGGCCCGGCCCAACCCCAATTCGAAGGCGACGCCCAGGCTGAACTGGGCCGGACCGTAGCCCTTGCGCGCGGCCTTTGCGAACCAATCGGCCGCCAATTGATGATTCTTTACGCCCCTAAGGCCGCGCCGATGAATAACACCCAGATAG
>JAPUGG010000162.1 GCA_027292975.1 Alphaproteobacteria bacterium
CGATACCATCAGCGCGGCATCCAAGGTCACCGGCGGCGCGCTGTTCGGGGGGCCGATCGGATTGGCGGTCGCGGTCGCCGATACGGTGCTTGAGGAATCGAGCGGCCAGGATGCCGGCGGCCATGTCCTGGCCCTGATGAAAGACGCCCAAAGGGGGCCGGACGAAATCCCGTTCCAATCGGGAGGGCCCAGAGAGGCGCCCTTGAGCGAAACCGTATCGCTGCGCCACGACGCCAATGAATACGAAGACGGCTGGTGGCAAGATCCCGATGCCGCGACCGGACCCGAGAATGTGGCGGCGGCGAATCATTCGGTCACCTCGGGCGCCGATTTCAAGGCAGCCCAGACCGCGTCGCTGCGCCACGACGCCAATGACAACGAAGACGGCTGGTGGCAAGACCCCGATACCGCGACCGGACCCGAGAATGTGGCGGCGGCCCAACGATCCGCCTCCGCCGCGCCCGCGGCGGCCTCTCCGGTCACCGGAACACCTTCGCGAAACACGATTGGCCCCGGCGCCGCCCTCAACGGCGGTCCCCGCGCCCTCGGTGCCGCCTTGCCGGCCCCCCGGGCCCTTGCAGCCAATCCGGCCACGGTCACCGCCTTTCGCAAGGGGGAATTGCGCTATTTCCGGCCGGGCGGCACCATCAATTCCGATACCTGGCTGAAATTGATGAGCAACGTCGGCGCCAACCGCGGCCGCAACGCCGCCCCCACCGGACCCCGCGGCCTTGCCTCGGCAACTCTCGCCAAGGCGCTGGCCACTTACGGTGCCGCCGAGGCGGCAGCTGCCAAGGCCGGCAGGGGTTTGATTCGACCCTAGAGCACTTGCCAGCCAACCGTTGTCAAGACATCGGAAATGCGCGGGACAACCACGCCTCTCCGGGCGGGCATGAGCTCCTGCGCAAGGCTGCGACCCGCGGACACGGCGTTAACCCTTACGCTGGTGCCCTTATTTCAGCTATCATAAAAAACCCTATCACCAAACTAGGAACGCCCTTCTGCCGATTGCGCAGTATTGCTCCAGCCAACATGGGAAGTTCACGTGACAAACGAACCGACCAGCGAATTACTGCAGCTGTGGCCGATCCTAATTATGCGGCGGCGTTTCCCCAAGCATGAGGAAAGCAAGGGTGATCTTTTGCGCTTGGTCGAAGAATACATGGCGACCAATCCCAAATCCCGAATCGCGTCGGAAAATCGGAATTTGTATGAAAGCGAATACGGCATCATTCCCAAGTATTACGATCAAAATACTGGACTCAAGAATCTCACTGATTTTTTCGTCGAGTCTTTTCGCGAGATCAGCACGGCGGCCAATGTGACGGCGTGGCACGACAAGGGTTTGGACACGGATAAATTCGCGGTCAAAATTACCGCCTCTTGGTTCATAAATTATCTCGATGGCGGCAATGTGGAGCCGCATGATCATGGGAATTCTTCTTGGTCTTGTTCTTATTACCTCCAGTTGGGAGATACAAAAGATGCCAAGGATGGTGGGACTTACCTGCTGTCGCCCCTAAAACAAAAATCTCATGATCTTGGCGACTTGTATATCGAGAATACACGTTTCGACACCCGGGCAGAGGAAGGTTTTACCCTGTTTTTTCCGTCCTTCCTCCTCCACGGTTCCTACCCCCATAGGGGCGCCGATCCGCGGATCATATTTTCGTGCAACGCCGAAGTGGTCGGCTGAATCAGCAGTGTGGCGTGGGTATTCACCGCTGAGAAGAAACCCGGAATTTCGAATTCGTAGATTTCCAACATGAATAAGAGCCGCCTCATTCGCGTCCGCGTTCGTGCCAATCGGGCGCGGTCTTTCGCGCATCGGGGATCGATTATCCTCGCCGGGAAGCGGCTGATCTGCAGCCTTGGCCGAGCCGGCGCGCGGCGGGACAAGCACGAGGGCGACGGCGCGACGCCGCTTGGCGTATTTCCCCTGCGCCGGGTCTTCTATCGGCCCGACCGGCAGGCCGCGCCCAAGTCGGCCCTGCCGGTGGAGCCACTTTCACCCGATGACGCTTGGTGCGACGAACCCCGGAATGCGGCCTACAACACGCGGGTGCGGCTGCCCTTCGAAGGAGGCGCGGAACGGCTGTGGCGCGATGATCACCTTTATGATCTGTTGGTGGTTCTCGGTTACAACGATGATCCGGTGCTGCCCGGGGCCGGCAGTGCCATCTTCATCCATGTCGCGGCGCCGGACTTTTCACCCACCCAAGGCTGCATCGCGCTGGAACGAATGGTCCTCGCGCACCTTGTCGCCAAGGCCCGGCCCGGTGATGGGATGTCGATTTCTAAGGAAGGTCGTTGATCCGGGAGCCCGCCACCTGGCGGGTGCCGAAAATGGCCGTGCCCACACGCACATGGGTCGCGCCGAACGTCACCGCCACCTCGAAATCATCACTCATTCCCATGGAGAGGCTGGCGAGGCCGTTGCGTTCCGCGATCTTGCCGAGAAGGGCGAAGTGAAGGGCCGGCTCCTCATCGGCGGGCGGAATGCACATGAGGCCCTCGGCGGCAAGGCGATAATCGGCGGCGAGCGCCTCGATCAGGGAATCGGCTTCACCGGGGGCGATTCCGGCCTTTTGCGGTTCTTCGCCGGTATTGACCTGGACAAAATAGCGAACGGTGCGCGCGGCGAGCTCCGGCCGCCTGTCGAGCTCCGCGCGCAGCCTAGCGGCAAGCCGGACCCGGTCGACGGATTCGATCACGTCGAACAGCCGAAGCGCGTCGGCCGCCTTGTTGGTCTGAAGCGGCCCGATGAGATGCAGGCAGATATCGGCGTATTCGGTCTTAAGCGGCGGCCATTTTGCTTCCGCCTCCTGCACCCGATTTTCACCGAATACCCTGTGTCCGGCTTCCAGCACGGCGCGGATAATGGAGACGTCGTGGCCTTTGCTGACGGCGACCAGGGTGACGTCCGATGGCGCGCGACCCGCGGCAAGCGCGGCCGTCTCCATACGCGCCCGCACCGCGGCCAAGTTGGCGGCCGCGTCGTTGGCAGTTGCGGGCATTACAAGTTTGCTCATGACGTGAACCAGGGCTGAAGAGGGGCGTGACGTGACCATAACAAAGGCGGCGGTGAAGCTCAATTCGGCGTGGCGGCGGGCGAGGCCCGGGGGGCGGCGTCTGCCGGTGCTGTTTCTCATGTCCGACCCCGACCGTCTGCCCGATCCCAGGCCCTATCTTCACCGCCTTCCCAGGGGCGCGGGAGTGATTCTCCGTTGTTACGGCGCCAATCCCGGCGATGCCCCGAGCCGCGTCCAGGCCCACTACCGGCGAAAGGCTCACCGCCTGCGCAAGGCCTGTCACGCCCGCGGGCTCTGGCTTCTGATCGCCGGCGACGACCACCTGGCAGCCCAAGCCCGGGCCGACGGCATCCATCTCGGCGAATGGCGCCTTGGCCGCGGCGCCTGGAAGAGGGGGCCGGCCCGCGCGCGGCGTGGTCTGGTGACGGCGTCGTGCCACGGACGCGCCGCCCTTTCCCGGGCGGCGGCCGCCGGCGTCGACGCGGTGCTGTTGGCGCCGGTCTTCGCCACCGAAAGCCATCCCGATGCCCGGATCCTCGGACCTCTGCGGTTTGCCGCCCTGGTGCGCCAATGCCGCCTCCCGGTTTTCGCGCTTGGCGGGATCGGGCCGGCAAATATCGGCCGGCTTGAGC
>JAPUGG010000163.1 GCA_027292975.1 Alphaproteobacteria bacterium
TTACGCCCCCGCGCTATGCCACACCTTAGTCAATTTCGCTCATCACGGGGCGCCCCAAATTGCCGTGGCCAAGGTGGGGGACCAAGGTGGGGGAATGGAGGCCGGAGCCGGAATCGAACCGGCGTAACAGGATTTGCAGTCCCGTGCATCACCACTATGCTATCCGGCCATGGCGGCGGCGGCGGCGGCGAAGACGGAGATATAGGGCCCGGCCGCGAGGCGGTCAACCCGGTCGCCGCCAAGCATTTCATTGTAAAGGGCGGGAGATGCACGTATATAGCTCGCAACGGTAATCCGGCCCGCCATGGGCCGTTGGGACGGAGGAAACATCGCCGGAATTCCTGGAAATTCTCGTTTGCCCGCCCTATCGCTGCGAACTCCGGGACCGAGCGAATTCTGCCCATGATTAATTTCGAGCAATGTCGCCGAAACATGGTGGAGAGCCAGTTGCGGCCCAACAAGGTGACCGACGAGGCGGTTCTTTCGGCCATGGGTTACGTGCCGAGAGAAGTTTTTGCCGGCCCCCAATTCGAGGGGATCGCCTACGTCGATGAAGATATTCCCCTGGGCGATGGCCGCTATCTCATGGAGCCCATGGTGCTTGCCCGCCTGCTTCAGGCGGCGAATATCGGTGCCGACGACGTGATCCTCGATATCGGCTGTGGATCCGGTTATACCGCCGCGGTCTGCGCCCGGATTTGCGCCACCGTGGTGGCCGTGGAAAGCGATCCCCGCCTGGCCAGGGAGACCACGCGCATCATGGGCGAGCTTGAAGCCGACAACGTGGTTGTCGTCGATGGGCCGCTCAAGGACGGCTATGCCGCCCAGGCGCCTTACGACGTGATCGTGTTCTCCGGCGCCGTGCCGGAGATTCCCGAAGGCGTTCTCGATCAGCTTTCCGAAGGCGGCCGGTTGGTCGCGGTCTTGGAAGGCGAAGAGGGATGGGGCCACGCCGTATTGGCGCGCAACGTCGGTGGGACGGTTTCGCGCGAAGTTATTTTCGACGCATCCATTCCCGAGCTTCCGGGCTTCGACCGGGAAGTGGGATTTGTCTTTTAACTCGGAGCGGAGATGATGACGACGACGGCCATGAAGCTGGCGGGAATGCGCTCGGCCGCGCTGGTCTGCGTGCTCACCCTTATTTCCATGCCGGCGCCGGCATCGGCGGAGAGCTTGCGCGAGGCGCTGGCCAAGGCCTACGCGACCAACCCCGAACTGTTGAGCGAACAGGCAAACTTAAGGGCGGTCGATGAAGGCGTGCCCCAGGCGCTTTCCAACTGGCGGCCCACGGTCACCCTCTCAGGCGATACGGGCTATGAGTCAATCGATCGCACAGGCGACGACTCGACCCGTCACCCGAGATCCCTCGAGTTGACGGTAAGGCAGCCCATCTATCGCGGCGGGCGCACCGTCGACGAGACCCGTCAGGCCGAGCAGGAAGTCCTGGCGGGCCGGGCCAAGCTCCATGCCACGGAGCAGGAAGTTCTTTTGTCGGCCACCCGCGCCTACATGAACGTCGTGCGCGACGAGGCCGTCCTTCGGCTCAATCGCGCCAACGAGCAGCGCGTCGCGCGCCAGCTTCAGGCCACCAGGGACCGTTTCCGCGTCGGCGAGATCACCCGCACCGACGTCGCCCAGGCCGAAGCACGGCGGGCCCGGGCCCGGGCGGACCGCATACAGGCCGAAGGCGTATTGGTCAATGCGCGCGAAGCCTACCGCCGCGTGATCGGAATCGCGCCGGGGAAGCTCGCCAAGCCGGCGATCAAACTCGCCTTGCCGGCCAATTCCGACGAGTCCCGTGCCCTTTCCAGGGACCACAATCCCGATGTCGTCAACGCGCGGCATCGCGAAATTGCGGCGCGGCACAATGTGCGCAAGATCAGGGGCGAATTGCTGCCATCGGTCAACCTGCGCGGCTCCCTGTCCACGGAACATGATACTTCCGGTTCGGGGAGCAACCGCCAAACCGCCGAGGTCATCGCCGAACTGACGGTCCCGCTTTACCAGAAAGGCAACGTCTATTCCCGGGTGCGCGAAGCGAGCCAGGTCTTGAGCCAACGCTCCGAGGATCTGGAAAATGCCCGACGGATCGCGGTCGAAGCCGCGGCCAGCACCTGGAACGGTCTGCAAACGGCGCGGGCGGTGGTCATCTCCTTCCAGGCCGAGGTGCGGGCCAACGAGATCGCATTGGACGGCGTTCAGCGGGAGGCCCTGGTGGGCTCCCGGACGGTTCTCGACGTCCTCGACGCGGAACAGGAACTGCTCGACGCCAATGTCAATCTGGTCCGCTCGGAACGTAACGAACTGGTTGCCCGCTTCGAGCTCAAGTCGGCGGTGGGGGGCCTGACGGCAAGGGAGCTCAAGCTTCCCGTCGAAATCTATGACGCGGAACGCAATTACCGGCGGGTCAGGAATCGCTGGTTCGGCGGTGATGGTTCCGGGGCCTCAAAACCCCGCTAAGACCATATATTTACGTTCCTTTTATTATTTTGATCCATGTAATATGGGACGTTAACCAAAACTCCGGCGCGGTGACTCCGTTCTTTCCCACCGTGCATGCGAACGAGCCGAACCATGAGCGACGAAAAACCCCAGAGCGACCAAGAATCCCAGGAGCCGGAACCGACCATGGAGGAAATCCTTGCCTCCATCCGCCGCATCATCGCCGACGACGATCAAAGCAATGCGAAGGTGGCCTCGGGCGAAGGAGCCGATGCCATTGAGGCCCCCGCCAGTGAGGAAGAGGAGGAGGACTCCGGCGACGATGTCCTTGACCTCATAGAGAAGGTGGATGACCCGGTGGACAGCAAAGATGAAGAGGGCGAGCCCTCCCCGGTTGAGGAACCCCAAGCCGAACTTGAACCCGAGGCCGAATCCGAAGATGCCGCTAGCGCGGGCGAGGAAGAACCGGTTCTCGAAGATGCCGGTGAGGAAGCACCTTCGGATGAACCCGAGCCGGACGAGCAACCCGCCGAGGCGGAGCCCGCTTCCCCGGGCGACGATGAATCCATCATCTCCGCGGCGGCGGCGGCGGCAGCCTCCGGCACCTTCGCCGAACTTGCCAAGGCCATGGACCGGGAACCGGAGACCGTCGGCAATATGGCGCTGGGGTCCGGACATACCCTCGAGGACCTGGTCAAGGAGATGGTCAGGCCCATGCTCAAGGAGTGGCTTGACCGGAATCTTCCGGCCCTGGTAAAGCATTTGGTCAGGAAAGAAATTCAGCGGATGGTCAGCCGGGCCGAGGATATCTAAGCCGATCATGCAATCCGTTCCCGTCCGGGTGCGGCCGCCTGTGACAGGGAAATGGTGACCAGCGATGCTGGAAAAGTTCTATCGGCCCAAAGAGGTCGAGGAAAAAATTTATTCACGATGGGAAGCGTCGGGCGCCTTCGCATGCGGCCGCCAGGCCGGCGGCGATCCCTACACCATCGTCATCCCGCCGCCCAATGTGACCGGCAGCCTGCATCTGGGCCACGCGCTGAACAATACGCTTCAAGATATCTTAGTGCGTTCCCAACGCATGCGCGGCCGCGACGTGCTCTGGCAGCCGGGCATGGATCATGCCGGCATCGCCACCCAAATGGTGGTCGAGCGGCAATTGGCCGAGGAGGGGATCGCCCTTGACCGTGGCCGGCCGCCAGCCGATGCCGATACCCGACTGATCGGCCGCGACGATTTCGTCGCCCGGGTATGGAAGTGGAAGGAGCGCTCGGGCGGCAGCATCGTCAACCAGCTGCGCCGTCTGGGCGCTTCGTGCGATTGGTCGCGGGAACGCTTCACCATGGATGAAGGCCTCTCGGCGGCGGTCCGAAAGGTGTTCGTCGAGCTTTACCGGAAAGGCCTGATCTACAAGGACAAGCGGCTGATCAATTGGGACCCCAAGCTGCACACGGCGATTTCGGACCTCGAGGTCGAACAGCGCGAACTCACGGGGAAACTCTGGTACTTCCGCTATCCCATCGAGGGGATGGAGGGCCAGTCCATTACCGTCGCCACGACGCGGCCGGAAACCATGCTGGGCGACACCGGCGTCGCCGTCCATCCCGCCGATGCGCGCTACCGCGATCTCATCGGCAAGCACTGTCGCCTGCCCATCGCCAACCGCCTGATCCCCATCGTCGCCGATGAATACGCCGACCCCGAAAAAGGCTCGGGCGCCGTCAAGATAACCCCCGGCCACGACTTCAACGATTTCGAGGTCGGCCGCCGCCACGGCCTCGACACCATCAACCTCTTCGACGAGGACGCCAACCTGAACGAAAACGCGCCCCCAGCCTACCGGGGCATCGACCGCGTCAAAGCGCGGGACCTGGTGGTCGCGGAAATGGAGCGGCTGGAATTCTGAGAAAAGGCCGAGGACAACGACATGACCATACCCTATGGCGACCGCTCCGGTGTCGTCATCGAGCCCTGGCTCATGGACCAGTGGTATGTGGACGCCAAGACCCTGGCCGGGCCGGCGCTCGAGGCGGTGGAAAGCGGCAAGACGGTCTTCGTGCCGAAGAATTGGCAAAACACCTATTTCGAATGGATGCGCAACATCGAACCCTGGTGCATCTCGCGCCAGCTGTGGTGGGGCCACCGGATCCCCGCCTGGTACGGACCCGACGGCGAAATCTTCGTCGCCGAATCGGCCCGTGAGGCGGCCAGGGCCGCGCAAGCGCATTACGGAAATCCGGTGGCGCTCGACCAGGACACCGACGTTCTTGATACCTGGTTCTCATCGGCGCTGTGGCCCTTCTCCACCTTGGGCTGGCCCGAAATGACGCCGGAACTGGCGCGCTACTATCCCACCGACGTCCTGGTCACCAGCTTCGACATCATCTTTTTCTGGGTCGCCAGGATGATGATGATGGGGCTCCATTTCATGGGCGAGGCGCCGTTCCACACGGTCTACATTCATGCCCTGGTGCGCGACGAGAAAGGGCAGAAAATGTCCAAGTCCAAGGGCAATATCATCGATCCCTTGGATCTCGCCGAAAAATTCGGCACCGATTCCTTGCGTTTCACCCTGGCCGCGCTGGCCTCCCAGGGCCGGGATATCCGGCTCGCCGAGGCCCGCGTGGAGGGCTACCGCAACTTCGCCACCAAGCTTTGGAACGCGGCGCGCTATTGCCAGATCAACGATTGTGCCCCGGTCCCCGGATTCGATCCCAAGGACTGCGTGCTCACCGTCAACAAATGGATCGCCAGCCAAGCCGACAAGGCCGCGACCGACGTCACGGTGGCCCTCGATAGCTTTAAGTTCAACGAGGCGGCCGGCGCCATCTATCACTTCGCCTGGGGCACCTTCTGCGACTGGTACCTGGAATTCACCAAGCCGATCTTGGCCGACGGCGATGACGCCGCCGCGGCCGAGACCCGGGCGACCACCGCCTGGGTGCTGGACCAGATCCTGCGGCTCCTCCATCCCTTCATGCCGTTCATCACCGAAGAGCTTTGGTCGGCGATGGCGGGGGGACGCGATTCCTTGCTGATCGCCGAATCCTGGCCGGATACGGTTGGCGCCCTGGCCGACCCGGTTGCCGAGGCGGAACTCGACTGGGTGGTGCGTCTGATTTCCGAGGTCAGGGCGGTGCGGGCGGAAATGAACGTGCCGGCCGGCGCCAGGCTGGAGCTCGCCATTCGCGGCCTCGATGCGGCCAAGCAACCGTGGCTTGAGGCCTTTGATGCCCAGATCAGGGGCCTCGCGCGCCTCCAATTCGTGACCGTGACCGGCGTTGATGCCGGGGCGGCGGAGATTCCCGAGGGCAGCATCCAGATCGTCATCGACGAGGCCACGGTGATCCTGCCGCTCGCCGGGATCATCGATCTCGATCAAGAGCGCGGGCGCCTGGAAAAGGAAATCGCCAAGGCGGCGGGCGAGATCGGCAAGCTCGAAAAGAAAATGGGCAACAAGGGATTCCTGGACAAGGCGCCGGAAGAAGTGATCGCCGAGAACCGCCAACGCTTGGCCGATGCGGAAGCCCAAAAAACCAAACTCGGCGAAGCCCTCACCCGGATCAGCGCGCAGTAATCAGTCGCAAAGTGTCTTATTCAACCAGTTGGTTGAATAAGACACTTTGCGTTCAAGACGTGTGCTCCTGGTAGCGGGAGAAGTCATAGCCTTGCTTGGCGATGATCTCGACCAGATAGGGCGCGCCCTTCCCGGTGATTTCGATGGCCTCCTTGAGGCCCGGTCCGATATCGGCGCGGTTTAGGAATTTTTCATCCCTTGCCCTGAATTTATCGAAAAGACCGGTGATTGGCCGTGACACGTGGCCGCGCCGGGAGTAGCATTTCCCCAATAACAACGCGGACAAGCGGATACGGCGGGACCACTGGGAGGCGGTGCCCCGACGGCCAAAGCCAAGGCGGGTTTTCCCCTGATCCCACCCCTAACCGGTTGCCCGGACGCGCGGCACGGTCGCGATGCCCGGTCGACCGTCATTCAACCTTCTTATGGAAGATGGGGGTTTCATACATGGTTGCATTCACACTCAACGGAAAACGGGTATCGGTGAAAACCGAACCCGCTACGCCGCTTCTCTGGGCGATCCGCGAGCATCTCAAGCTCACCGGCACCAAATACGGCTGCGGCGCGGGGCTTTGCGGCGCCTGCACCGTCCACGTCAACGGCAAGGCCGTGAAATCCTGCCAGATCGAGATTTCGTCTGTGCAAGGGGCGCGGGTCCTCACCATCGAGGGTCTGTCCAATGGCGCCACTCATCCGCTGCAAAAGGCCTTCATCGCCGAACAGGTTCCCCAGTGCGGCTATTGCCAATCGGGGCAGATCATGAAGGCGGCGGAACTTCTGGCCAAGAACCCGAAGCCCAGCCGCGACCAGATCGTCGCCCACATGAACGGCAATATCTGCCGCTGCGGCACCTACAATCGAATCGTCGCCGCAATTCAGCGCGCATCGAAGGAGGGCTAAGCCATGACGACAATGACCTCCCTTGAAAAAGTGACCTCCCTTGGAAACAAGGTCTCGCGCCGCGGCTTCCTGAAGGGCGCCGGCGGACTGACTTTTGCCGTGTCCTTGGGTGCCGGCGGCGTGCAATTCCTCACTCCAAAGCAGGCCAAGGCGCTTGTCGGGCACACCGACATGTCGGCCTGGGTGCGGATTTCTCCCGACAACACCATCACCATTCTTTCGGCCGGCGCCGAAATGGGCCAAGGTTCCATGACTTCCGTACCCTTGATGCTGGCCGAGGAACTGGACGCCGACTGGAACCTGGTGCATCTGGAATTCGCGCCCGCGGACCCGAAAATCTACGGCTACACGCGCAAGCGCCGCGGCCGCATGACCACCAGCATGGCAATCGTCGGCTCCCGCGCCGTGATGATGTATTACAAGCCCATGCGCATGGCCGGCGCCCAGGTCCGCAAGGTACTGATGCAGAACGCCGCCAAGAAGTGGGGCGTGCCGGTCTCCCAGGTCCGGACCGAGCCAAGCGTGGTGATAGGGCCGGGCGGAAAGCGCCTGACCTATGGCGAGATCGCCGGTTTCGCCAAGGTCCCGGCGATTTTGCCCAAGGTCTCCGCGAGCGAACTCAAGAAGCCGCGCGACTTCCGCCTCATCGGCAAGTCCCTGCCGCGCCGGGATATCGTCGGCAAGGTGGACGGCAGCGCCAAGTTCTCCATCGACGTTATGCTTCCCGGCATGGTCTATGCCAGCACCGTCCATTCGCCGGTGCAGGGCGCCAAGCCGCTCAGCTGGAACGAGGCCAAGCTCAAGAAGCTGAAGGGCTTCATCGGCACCGTTAAACTCAAACAAGGGATCGCGGTGATCGCCGACAATTTCGAGCACGTCCTGGCGGCGCGCAACGATTTGGAGGTGAAATGGTCCAAGGCCAGGGCGGAAGGCTACAATTCCGAAGAAGCCCTGGAAAAGGACTACCCAAAGAAGTCCGCCGATCCCAAGACCAAGGCCAAGAAGATCGAGGCCAGGGGCGATGTCGATAAGGCGTTCGCCTCCGCGGCCAAGACGTATGCGGCCGATTACCGCTGCGATTACGGCTACCACGCGCAGATGGAGCCTCTCAATGCCGTCGCTAGGATCAACGGGGCCGGCAATCGGATGGAAATTTGGGAAGGGACCCAGGCCCCCGGCCGGTCGCGCAGTGGCATCGCCAAGGCGCTCGGCTTCAAGACCGGCCAGGTGATCCACCACCAGATGTACATGGGTGGCGGGTTCGGGCGCCGGTCGCGCACCGATTACACCATCGAGGCGGCGCTGATCAGCCAAGAAATCAAGCGGCCCGTCAAGATGATCTGGACCCGGGAAGAGGACATCAACTACGGCATGTTCAGGCCCCAGACCTTCCAGCACCTGGAAGCCGCGCTGGACGGTTCGGGCAAGCTCGTCGGTTGGAAACACAGCGTCATCGGCGACGGCCGGCGGTTGCTCACCGGCGGCGCCAAGATCAAGAAGTACTACAAGGTACCGAACCAGCTCATCGTCGAGCAAAAGGCCGGCAAGCACGGCATCCGCACCAAGCATTGGCGGGCCGTCGCCCATGTCTTCAACGTCTACGCCATCGAAGCCCTGATCGACGAGGTGGCGGCGGCCCAAGGCATGGACCCGCTGGAGTTCCGCTTGAAGAACCTGCCGCTGACCGCCAAGGCACGCCGGGTCTTGACCAAGGTCGCCCAGATGTCGGATTGGAAGAAAAAGCGGCCCAAGGGCCGGGCGCTCGGCCTGTCCATGACCGAACGCTCGGGGTCGCTCGGTGCCGAGGTCGCGGAGGTTTCCGTCGACCGCAAGACCGGCAAGATCCGCGTCCACAAGGTCTGGGCGGCGATGGACGGCGGCATCATCGTCCAACCCGAGGCGGCCTTGCACAACGTGGAAAGCGGCATCATTTATGGCCTTTCCAGCGTGCTCAAGGAACGGGCCACCATCAAGGGCGGCGCCGTGGAACAGTCGAACTTCCATGACTACGAGGTGCTCCGCATGGCGGATGCCCCCGAAGAGCTCCATGTGGAGTTCCTCGACCGTCCCACCAAGCCGACCGGCATCGGCGAACTCGGCAATCCCGGGATCGGCGCGGCGGTGGCCAACGGCTTTCACGCCTTGACCGGCAAGCGGCTCTATCACATGCCGTTCACGCCGGAGCGCGTGCGGGCTGCGTTGAAGTCGTAGGCCCCATAACCCAACCATGACCCTCGGGCCGCGGTTCGCCGCGGCCCTTCTTTTTCCGCCAATCTCCCTTGCTAAGCACGCCGCTGCGTTTATCCTAGGTGCGATCTCGATCAAGCCTTGACCCAGGGGAACCGCCATGCCCGATGATGCCGGTGCGACATTCGACAAATCCAAGCTGCCCTCGCGCCATGTGACCGAAGGGCCCGAGCACGCGCCCCA
>JAPUGG010000164.1 GCA_027292975.1 Alphaproteobacteria bacterium
GATGCCGGGCGCGATGCTTTCACTGGGTCCCCCGATATTGAGAATGCGGATCTGTTCTCGGGCGATCCAGGCCGCCACCTGCGCGCACGCGGCGTCTTGGGCGGTCGTCGACAGGTCCACCGTGTGCCGCGCCCGGCCGAGTTCCCGCGCCGCGGCGCCGGCGAGCCGGCATCCGCGGTCGGGCGCACCATCGACGATGATCAGGGTGCCGTCGCCATTGGCCGCATTGCGCCGGGTACGGAAGGCGGGATCCGCCTCGGGGGTTTCGGTCAGCGGGTAGAACGCGGGGATCGGTCCGTCTTCGGCCCATCGCCCCGCCGGGCACCAGCCGCCGCAGGGAATGCCGCCGTCGAGCGCGGCATCCAGCGCGGCGCGGTCGACGCCGGCCTGGCCCCCCGTCACCACCTTAAACCTGCCCCCTGGCCTCAACCCGCCCCCTGGGGCCTCGTCGCTTCGGTCTCGCGTCATCGGCCGGTCAATTGGTTCAATTTGGCCCAATGGGGCAGCAGACGATTAGGCCGGCATCAAAAGGATACCGGCCTTGGGCGGCATATGGGGAGCCCCAATCAAGCCGCGGCTTCGAGAATTTCTTCCAGTTTCATGGTCGCCACATCCCAATCGGTCTTATCGACCGCCGCCACTTCCCGGGCGAGACGATCCAGGGCCGCTTCGTAGATTTGGCGTTCCGAATAGGACTGGTCGGGCTGGCCCGCATTGCGGTGCAGGTCACGAACCACCTCGGCGATGGAGACCGGGTCGCCGGAATTGATCTTGGCCTCGTATTCCTGGGCCCGGCGGCTCCACATGGCGCGGTTGACCCTGGACCGGCCCCTCAGCGTGGTTATGGCGACATCGATCTGCTGGCGCGAAGCCAGTTTCCTCAGGCCCGCCGTCTCCGCCTTGCCCACGGGGATGCGCAGGGTCATCTTTTCCTTGTCGAACCGCACCACGAATAGGCGCAACTGGTAGCCCGCCACTTCCTGGTCCTCGATGGCGGAAATCCGGCCGACCCCATGGGTCGGATAGACCACAAAATCGCCACAGGCGAAGATGCCCAATTTCTTCGGCGGCGGCGATTTTGGCACAACCTTCTTGGGCGCCGCCGCCTTCTTCGGCGCCCGGGCCTTCTTGGCAACGACCTTCTTGACCGGCGCGGCGCTCTTGGCCACGCCCGGTTTCGCGGCCGCCGCCTTCTTGGCCGCCGGGGCCTTGTTGACCGGCGTCGCTTTCCTAGCCGCTGGCCTAGCCGCCGGGGCCTTGGTCTCAGCCGCCGCTTTAGCCGCCCTGCGCGCCTTGTTGGGCGCGGCCTTCGATGCCTTGGCCTTCTCCGGAGTCTTGACCGCCGGTCCTGTCGTCTTTTTCGGAGTCTTGGGTGCCATTTTAATCCTTACGATAATCCATCACCACGACCGTTTCCGGCCGGACGTCCCGGGGGGCGAGTCTTGAGTTGCAACCGCGCTGCGCCATACCGGCGCCCCACATTCGACCGAGATGCCACCGCCGTTCGCGTCCAGGCCAACGTCCCCTTCGTGCACCAATGCCGCACATACCCTCATGAGTGGGGTTTCGGCGGGCAACTGGATGCGGCCCGCCCCGATCCACGGCTTCCCTCATATCCCCCATGTTTTCAGGGGATTACCGCGATAGCCGCAGTTCGTTTATAACATAATTTCGCGCCGATTTCCAGCCGCTGGATGCGGCGCCTATCCAGTGCTTTCGGTACCGGGATTGGGGCTGAAATGCGTTTCGAACTTGTCCTTGACGTCCTTCCAGTCGTCGGCATCGGCCGGCGGCGTTCCCTTGCGCGTGATATTGGGCCAGGTATCGGCGTATTTCTGGTTGATTTCCACCCATTTCCCGAGGTCGCCCTCGGTATCCGGCAGGATCGCCTCGACCGGGCATTCGGGCTCGCAAACACCGCAGTCGATGCATTCCTCGGGATTGATCACCAGAAAGTTTTCCCCTTCGTAGAAGCAGTCCACGGGGCAAACCTCGATGCAATCCATGTATTTGCATTTAATGCAAGAATCGACGACGACATAAGTCATGGATTTCTTCTTCCTCTCGAAGCCCTAACCGGCTGGCCTATCGAGATGGGCCAGCGCGCGTTTGCGCGCGGCGCCGCGTTCCCTGTCGCTGACGTAGACCAAACCACCGATCTGGCGCATCAGGGCCGCTTCATGATCGTGAAGCACGCCGTCCGCATAGACCACTTGCCACAGCATTTCAATCATTTCTATCCGTTCAACCTGTGAAAACCTATCCTTGATCGCCCGCGTAAAAGGCAGAATCTGGGTTGCCGCGTGAACCTCCTCCTCGGCCGCGGCCACCAGGGTTTTGGCCTCCTCGCGGGTGAGACCGAAACGCCCGCTCACCAAGTCGACGATGTGGCGCCGCTCAGTTTCGTCGAAGTCCTGATCGCACCACGCCGCCTCTACCAAAAGCGCGGCCGCGGCGAGACGGATTTGTTCGGCGCCACCACCCTCGAAGCGGCCATCTTGGCGGGCCTTGGTGTCAGACAGAAACGATTTTATCCGGTTGATCATGGGGGACCTTGGGTATCACAGCGCACCCGCCCGGGCAAGCCCATCTCCCGGCCGCATGGTCAGGCCGGTGGCAGAGGTTCAGCGGCGATTCAGCCGATCCGTCGCACGGCGTTCGGTCTTGGTGGGGCGCCCGGCGCCGGAATCGCGCCGGGCCGGGGCCGGGGCCGGCGGGACGGCCCCGGATTTGGTCGATCGCGGCGGCGCCAAGTCTTCATACAAGGTCGCCGCTTCCGTCGCCGGCCCCCGCCGAACCCCAAGTACTGCCACCCGCACCACGCGCACATGGGGCCCCTTGGGAAAGGTCAGCACGTCGCCGGGACGCACCATGACATGGGCCTTGGTGACCCGCTTGCCGTTGAGGCGCAGCCGGCCGCCGCCGCAGAGTCGCTGGGCAATCGAACGGCTTTTAAAGAACCGGGCATGCCACAGCCATTTGTCAATACGCAGCCCCGGCTCGCTCACCACTAGCCCCTCACCGCTTGAGCGGGAAGTCGCGCAGTTTGGCGAAAGGCGAGGTGGGCTCGGCCCGTTTGCGGCCCCCGCCGCGGCGCCTGGCGGCACCCTTGGCCGCGCCGCGACCGGCCCGGCGGCCGTGCCCCGAGGCGAACCCCACACCGTCGGGACCATCTTCCGTCTGGAAGCCCAGCGCCAACAGGGCGCCGACCAAGTCATCGACGCTGCCGCCGGCCAACCGGCGCAATTCACGGGTGGGTGCGAACGCCCCCTGCCGGGCGCGTTTGCGGGCAAGGGCGGCAAGCGCCTCGGCCCGCGAGCAGGCGAGGACCCGCGCACCGAGAGGAACGTAGCCGCAAGCCCGATAGAATGCGTCGGGCCGGGCGGGATCACGCGGCGCCGAGGCCACGGCGCCGGCCATGGCCTCGACCCACCCGGCCGCGTGCACGCTCGCCACGCCGGCCGCCACGCACCACAGTAGGCCGCGCAGCCGCACCTCTTGGCGACCGCCGATGCCGTCCAGGAACACGGTTTCGGTGCCAAGCCGCGCGCCCGCGCGGGCCAGCGCCTTGGCCCCCCGCGCGTCCAGTTCACGCAGCGACCCCTGGGCCTCGTGCCGCGGCACCGCCCCGAGCGATTCGGCCAGCCGGTAGAGAATGCCCCTAACCGGGCCGGCGAGGGTGGCATCCCGGCCCGCCTCCAGGGCCGACACCAACGGGCCCAGACGGCGGCGCAGATGGTCGGCCAGCCAGTTTTCGAGATCGCCGAGAAGGGCAGCCTCCTGGCGGGAAGACATAAGATTTCCCGGCAAAATGCGGATTGCCGGGGTCAGGGGATGACGGCCCGCGACCAATTGTGCGAGGCCTGCGTCGCGCCAGCGGATGACGCCGTCGCCGCCCATGGCGAGGTCGTCTTCTCCGGCCCCGGCGATGGCCGAAAGCCGCGCCGCTATTTCCGGTCCAAGCGCCCGCACGGCGGCGTTCTGAAGCGCCTTGCGGGCGACCGCGCCGTCGCCGCCCTCGAGGGGCGCGGAGGAGAACCGGAGCCCGTCGAGCCGCCCCACCACATAGCCCTCGACGACCACCGCACCGTCGCCGTCAATCTCGGCCGCCAATTCGCCCTTGGCGCGAAGTCCCTTGACCAGCGCCGTGGTGCGCTTGTCCACGAAGCGCTGAGTGAGGCGATCGTGCAGGGCGTCGGACAGCTTGTCCTCGATCGCGCGGGTGCGGGCCTGCCAGGCGCTGTCATCGCGGATCCAGTCGGCCCGGTTGGAGATATAGGTCCAGGTGCGGATCTGATCGATCCGCCCGGTCAGTGTCTCGATATCGCCATCGGCCCGGTCCAGGCGGTCGATATTCCCGGCGATCCAATGGTCGGGCAGGGTGCCGCCCTCGGCAAGATAGCGGTAGACCGTGCCCAAGAATCGCGCATGGGTGGCCCCGGCTCGGCCGCGGAAATCGGGGATCTGGCAGACCTCCCAGAGAAGCCGCACCTGGTCCGGCCCCGACGCGGCGCGGGCGATGTCATCCTCGGCGGCCAAGGATTTCAGGGCCAGATGGTCGGGCCCGTGGCGGACCGGCACCAGACCCGGGGCGGGGGCGGGGGCATCCAGCGCCCTCAGAAGCGCGCCCAGATTGGCGAAAGGAAGATCCGAATTGCGCCAATAGACGCTATGTAGCTGCTCGAATGTATGGCTTTCCAGGGCCTCGACCAACTCCGGCGCCAGGGGCTCAACGTCGGCGGTGGTGCCGAAGGTGCCGTCCGCCATGTGACGACCGGCGCGGCCGGCGATCTGGCCCAGTTCCGCCGCCGACAGGCGGCGCCGCGCCCGGCCGTCGAATTTGCCGAGCTCGCCGAAGGCGACATGGCTCACATCCATGTTGAGCCCCATGCCGATGGCATCGGTGGCGACAAGGTAATCCACCTCGCCGTTCTGGAACATCGCCACCTGGGCATTGCGGGTACGCGGGCTGAGCGCGCCCATGACGACCGCCGCGCCGCCCCTTTGGCGGCGCAGCAACTCGGCAATCCCGTAGACCCCGGCGGCGGAGAACGCCACCACGGCGCTGCGCGCCGGCAGGCGGGTGATCTTGTCGGTGCCGGCGTAGGAAAGTCGCGAAAATCGCGGTCGGGAAATGAATTGGCACTCGGCCACCAGGCGCCGGATCATGGGCGCCATGGTGTCGGAACCCAGCAGCATGGTCTCATTGTAGCCGCGGGCGTGCAAGATACGGTCGGTGAAGACATGGCCGCGATCGGGATCGGCGGCAAGTTGCACTTCGTCGATGGCAAGGAAGGCCACCTCGCGGCCAAGCGGCATGGATTCGACGGTACACAGGAAATAGCTGGGCCGGGCCGGGATGATCTTCTCTTCGCCGGTCACCAGCGCCACCTTATGGGCGCCCTTGATGGCCACCGCCCGGTCATAGTTTTCCCGCGCTAAAAGCCGCAGGGGAAAGCCCATCATGCCCGACGTGTGACCCATCATGCGGTCGAATGCGAGATACGTCTTGCCGGTATTGGTGGGCCCCAGGACGGCGGTGACGCGCGGCGCCGGCGGCGCGGATCCGCGGCTTAGTGGGTGGCGTGGCGCGGGCACGATGCCAACACCGGGAACGGGCGGGACCGGCCGTTCCTCATGGGCCCCTCTTGTCCATATGGTCGTGGACCCGGCGCTCCAGGGCAGTGAAGGCGTCGCGCATGGCCACGTAGACATCCTCATGGGCGTGGTTGGGCGTATCGCCCTGTTTGACGACGATATCCCGGCCCGGCATCAGCAGCTCCAAGGTGAACTGGTAAAGCTTGCCCTTTTGGCCGCTATGGTGGGGGGCGGCGACGGTCACGTGAAGGCCGGTGGCGCGCTTGGCGAACCTCTGCAGCCGCCTGACCCGGTCATTGATCCGGGCCCCGATGGCATCGCTGGGGTCGATATCACGGAAGGTGATCCGCACGGGAATGGCCATGAGGTCCTCCAGGGGAGCGCTATGGATAGCCTTTGCTATATTTTAGCATCCCTCGGCAACTTTTCACTACCGATCGGGTTCCCCCGGAAGCCAACCCGTCCATTCCATTGTTGCTCCGACCATGCCGTCGCGGGACTTTTTAAACCCTCTCCGCCAGAAGCCGACTTACGGTCGGGAGTTACCGGTCCGGGTCCCCTTCGCCATTGCGCCAGCGGTCCAGCCGATAGGGGTCCTTGGGCGCCGGGCTCGCCAGGTCCCTGGCCACGATCTCGCATGCCAGCCACAAGGCCAGAAGCAGAAGATTCAAACCAGAAAGGTACGTCATGGCCGCGATTGTACGCGAAACTGCGCCGCCCGTCAGGACGAAACGCGCCAAAATGTCGCATCATCTTATGAAAGTAAGGTCTAATGTGCCCTCTTGATGAGCGTGTTTTCTTAAAACACCGAAGGCGATTTCCCATTTTTAACGGTTCACCCTCGCCATGAGCTTTCTCGTCGAACAGGCCATAGCCTATCTGAAAATCGGCGTAGTCGCGTTCGCCATCATGGCGGCGGTGTGGGCCGTCATTAAATTTGTCGAGGCCAGGGGCCGACGGAAGAACGACGACGGGGACGGCCGGGATGGGTGCTGACGCGGCGGCGATTGCCACGGTTTTCCATTTCCCGCAAGCCATGGGACAGGTCCGCCTGCCAACGACTTCGGGGAATTGGATGTTAATGATTCCGAGGATTTAAGGGGAGGGACACCGCACCGAGAATCGGGCCACTGCCTCCGGCCTGGACCAGAATCGCACAATTGCCGAAGCCCGCCTCGCGGTCCTTGGAAATGTCGATCTCAAAAGTACGCCCTTTGCCGGTCCAGGTTCCGATCGGGCGCAGCGCCCGCACGACGTTGGTATAGGTGATCGTCGCGCCGCTGTTTTCGCCGGCCGTGATGCGCGCCGTGTGACGGTCGTCGAAAGCCACGAACCAGACCGTGGCCGGCCCCGCCAGCTTGCGGTCGGGCAATTTCACCGTCAGCCGGCTAGGACCCGGCATGGTCAGGAGCGGTTGCACCCGCGGGCGCGCGGCGCGCCGTGATTTTTCGATCAGGCGGGAGACCGCGCCGCGGTCCGATCCCACCGCATAGGATTCGCCGCCGATAACGGCTTGGGGGGTGGAAACGTAGCGGGCCCCAAGGGACCGCGCATAGCGCCGCTGGCGCGCGGTCACGTCGGCGCTGGACCAGGGGTCGCGCCAGCCCAGGGCGTTCCAGTAATCGACGTGCATGGAAAGCGCCAGAACATCCTTGCGCTTGGCGAGTTCGCCCAGGAACCTGTCCGCCGGTGGGCAGGAACTGCACGATTGGGAGGTGTACATCTCGACCACCACCAACCCGGGGGCCTTGCGTCCGTCGCCCGCCCGCGCCTCACCGGTGACGGCGAGAGGCGAAAAGATCAGGGCTAGGACGATAAAAGCCGCAATGTGCCGAATGGGGGTGCGCCGCATAAAAGTGTGCCGCCCAGGGGGTTGAAAAGCCGGACCCATGGCCGGACCCTATCGCGCCCAAAGGCCCCATGACCAGTCAACTGGCATCACAGTTTGGTGATTACCCCGGCGACCGTGCGGCGGCGTAGCGTGCCATGATTTCAGCGGCAACCCGCGGGGTTTCCAACAGCGGTTGGGGAGCCCAGGAAAAATCGATCTCGCCTTCGAAAATCCGCGTGTGCCCGGCCGACCGCATATCCTTATTGAAGGATTCGATGCGGTCCGAGTTGGCCTCGAAGGTCGCCACATAGACCGGTTTCCCGGTCGCCGCCGCCTCGGTGATCATGTTGACCGAATCGTAGGTCACTACCAGAGCGTCGGCGAGTCCGAGAACACCGCGATAGGGATTATCCCCTTCGCCGTCCCAGAAATAGGCGCCGGTCCCGGCCAGCGCACCGGCCAGGACGGCGATATTCTCCGCCCCGGTGCGCCGCGAAGTCATCACCGCGAAGCCGCAGCCGCTGGACTCATGCAGGCGCCGCAGGCACGCGCCGAGGGTCTCCATGCACTGGGCCCCCATCTGGTAATTTTGACTGTGGCCGCCCACCAACACCACCACCAAGGGCCGGGGCAGGCCCGCGAACCGGTCGCGCAACTTATTCGCCTCCTCGGCCAGGCAGACCGGGTCAAGGGGATGGAGGGAACCCAGGGTGGGGAGCACGTTGGGCCCGCCGTGACGGTGCTGTCGGAGGTTATCCAGATCGTGGCGGGGGGTAACCACGACGTCCAGTCCCCTGGACTCCACCTGGGGATTCAAGATGTGAATGGCGAAGGTTCCCATGGCCCCGTCTTTCCTGCTTTTCCGCCGGATGGCGAGCGCCAGGGCGGCGCTGCGCCGCCCGCAGGTGATCAGGATATCGGGCCAGGGAGGCTTGAGCCCGGCGCCTTGTAAACGCGCGAATAGAATCGGCGCCGGCCAGACGGTGGCCGGCATCCAACCCCACAGGAATGGCGCGGCCACCCGCATGACACGGGGCTTCAGCCCCAGGGCCTCGGCCAAGGCGACCGCTTGGACTTCTATCCCCGCGTGCCCTTCGGTAATGACCCAGGCGCGGATCGGCGCCAACCCGCCGGCCACCTACAGACCCGGTCGCGCGGCGGGCCGCGCCTCAGGAATCCAGCAGGTTGCGCAGCACATATTGCAGGATGCCGCCATGGCGGTAGTAATCGACCTCGTCCAGGGTATCGATGCGGCACTTGAGGGGCACCGTCTCGGTCGCGCCGTCGGCACGGGTGATGGTCAAGGGCAACTCCATGCCCGGGGTGATGTCCCCGGCGATGCCGACGATATCGAAGGTCTCCGAACCGTCCAAATGTAAGGTCTTGCGGGTCACGCCCTCGGGGAACACCAGCGGCAGGACGCCCATGCCCACCAGGTTTGAACGGTGGATGCGCTCGAAGGATTCGGTGATCACCGCGCGGACCCCCAAGAGAAGCGTCCCCTTGGCCGCCCA
>JAPUGG010000165.1 GCA_027292975.1 Alphaproteobacteria bacterium
GGCCGTCAAGTGGTTCGAGCTGGCGGCCGAGCAGGGTGTTGCCGTCGCCCAGTCCGCCCTCGGCTCCATGTACACCATCGGCCTTGGCGTCACGGAGGACTACGTGCGAGCACACATGTGGTCCACCCTTGCGGCGTCCCGCTTTCCTCCCGGCGAGGACCACGACTTGGCCGTAAAAATTAGAAACGCGGTCGCCGCACTTATGACCCCAGCCCAAATTGCCGAGGCGGAAAAACTGGCTCGGGGGTGGCAGCCGTGATTTCCGGCGTCTGACCGGTCATGGCCCTCTCCCGCCGGCGATCTTGGGAACCAGATAGACCTCGCTGCCGGGCGGGATCGGCTCGGTCAAGGTGTCCTGGTAGATCTGGTCGTCGATGGCCACCGCCAGGCCCTCCTCGAGATGAGGCTTGAGCGCGGGGAAGCGCTCGCCGAGCTGGTTGAACAGTTGCCGGATGTCGGCCACGTCCAGGTCGAGCTCGGTCTCGCCGCCGGTGAAGGCGCGCAGGCTTGCGGGAAGCACCACACGGGTCATGGCATGCCCTTTTCGCGGTCATAGTCGATGGCGGCGATGAAGCCGCCCATGAAACGCACCGCCGGGTCCTTCGGGTCGGCCGGCGGCGCGGCGCGCGGGATATCTTCCGCGTAATCCTCGGCGTTGTCTTGGGGATGGTAGCCGAGGCGCGCCGCGTCCGGGTTGTCCCACCAGCCCCGCGTATTGGCCGAGACTCCGTACAGCACGGCGAACCCGACCAGCGGCGCGTCGAGGCAACAGCGCACCAGGCGCACCATGTCGCCGTGGCTGATCCAGGTGCTCAGATGGCGCGGCTCGGTCGGCGCCGCGAGGAAGCTCCCGATGCGCAGGCAGGCGCATTCGATGCCCCATTTGTGGAAATACAGGCAGCCCAGGTTCTCGCCGAACGCCTTGCCGACGCCATAGAAGCCGTCGGGACGTTGCGCCACGTCGGGACCGATGCGCCGGTCTGTCGGATAGAACCCGACCGCGTGGTTGGAGCTGGCGTAGACCACGCGGCGCACCCCCTGGCGCCGCGCCGCCTCGAACACGTTGTAGGCGCCGATGAAATTGGGCCCCAACAGGCTGTCGAAATCGGCCTCCGTCGCGATCGCGCCAAGATGCACCACCGCGTCCATGCCGGCCATCGCCCCCTCGACCTGGGCGAGATCGGAGAGTTCCGCGCCGTCATGTTCTTCGCCCCGGCCTGCCGCGCCCAGCGGCGCCACGTCGGACAGGCGCAGTTGGTAATGACCGGCGAGGCCGCTTCGCAGCACCGCGCCGATGCTCCCGGCGGCACCGGTGATCAGGACCTTTTCAATCGTCATCGCCCAGCCCCCTGATTTCGCCGCGCGCGCCGCGGCACGCGGGTTTGAAGCGGCGTGACTTACGCGGCTGCGGCGCGCGGGTGTCTACTATGGGCCGCGACGATTCATCCGGGCCATCCGGGATTGATATAGGCGACAAGGTCGTCTTGAGAGCCCTCCCCCTGCGTCGTAACATACGTCCGTCACCGGGGATAAGTGGTATGGCCGATGCCAAGCGACGACCGGCGGCGACCATTGCGACGCCCCTATTTCGTTGATCAATCCGAAGAGACATTGTTATGCCGCCACGTCAACGTATGGCCGTGACCTTGCCCGCGGGACCAAAGCTGGAGGACAGCCTTGCACGGGTGCAATGGGCCGTTGCGAACGGCTATGACGACGCGTGGTTCGCCGATGGTGGCGCGCCCGATTCGTTGACCTTCGCCGCAGGGCTTGCACCGCACACCGGCACGCTGCGAATCGGGGTTGCCGTGACACCTGTGTTCACGCGGACGCCTGCCGTGCTGGCCGCCACAGCCCATGCGCTTGGCCAGCTCTTGCCTGGACGCTTCATCATGGGTCTTGGCGCGTCGAGCCAGACCATGATGGATGGATGGCATGGGGTCCCAATGCAACAGCCGCTGACCCGAGTCAAGGAAACCGCGATCATGGTGCGCTCCATGTTGGCCGGCAACAAGTCGGACTTTGAGCTGAATACGCTTCGGAGCAAAGGGTACCGCCAACCGCCTTTGGCGGAACCGGTGCCGATCTATCTTGCGGCGCTTCGATCAAAGATGATCGAGATGGCGGCCGAGGCGGGCGATGGCGTGATTTTCAACTTGTGGCCCAAACGTGCGCTGCCGAAGATGATGGAGCATGTCCGCATTGGGGCGGCCAAGGCCGGTAAGGACCCAGCGTCGGTCGAGGTGGTCAATCGCTACATGGTTTTGGTGACCGAAGACAAATCAGCCGGTTTGGCACGGTTCAAGGCCATGATGGCGCCCTACTACGCGACACCCGTCTACAATAAGTTTCTGGCGTGGGCCGGCTACGAAGAGGTGGCCCAAACGATCGCCGACGGCTGGGCGCAACGCGACCGTGCCAAAACAACGGGAGCGATATCAGACGAACTGGCCAACGATATAGCGGTCATCGGCACCGCTGACGAATGCCGCGACCGGATTGGGTGGGCGGCAGAAATCGGCGTACATACCCATATCATCGCGCCACTAAGCGATGACCCGGCCGAAATCGAATGCACCTTCGCGGCATTCACGCCCCATCAGTTCCACCTGTGACGTGCAGATGATCTTTCGGTTGTGTCCTGGATCGAAATGATGATCAGCAAGGGGGCGACCGGGGCGCGGCAAAGGCATGGATCGCCAAGCCTAAACTCCGCACCAGCTCCGCCATGAAAGTGTAATCGAGTGTGTCCGCGCGATCGCCGGGGCCGTGGTAGTTCGGATTGCGGAAATACGCGGTGTCGGTGACCATTAACGCCGGCAAGCTCTTATCCCAGAAGGGCGCATGATCGCTCAAGCGGGTATCGGTGAGAATCCAGCCGTTGAACCAGACGAACAGCGATTCCACGGGCAAGGCCGGGTTTTGCCGCATGGCGTCCAGCACCTTTTCCCCGAAGGCGCGCGAGGCGCGGTTGCCAACGACACCTATGAAGTCACCGGTCTTGGAGTAGCCCGCCCACTGAAGGAAAAAGGGGTATTCCTGTTTAGGCGTCGTCATGCCGACCATCTCGAGGATGATGGCGCCGGCGACGCTATCTCCTGATTCCTGAAGCGTCCGGACGAAGACG
>JAPUGG010000166.1 GCA_027292975.1 Alphaproteobacteria bacterium
TCGGCCCTGACCTCGTCGTCGAAGGAAAACTCGTAGGCGAACCCGGAACAACCGCCGCCCTGGACCGCGAGGCGCAGGTTCAGCCCGGCGTGTTCGGGCTGGGCCACCAGTTGGGCGATGCGTTTGGCCGCCCGGTCGCTCACCGTCATCAACGCGGGGGCGGGGGCGGTATCGACTTCATCCATCGGCTCTAACTCCAGGCGCGGGGCCGTGATCAACGACCGCGAACCGTTCGCGGGTCTCTTATTTAGGCATTCGGGGCGATTTGTCAATGATTCAGCCACTCACCCGTTGCGCATCCGCCCTCGCCATGGGACAGTGCGCCGGAGGCAAGAAGGCGTCGGCAATGGAAGCAAATCCAACGGCTTACGGTCAAATACTGGCCGCCTATGCCTGCCAACCGGGGCACAGCCGGGGCCGGCAATTTGGAGAAACGCCGGCCACCTACCGGACCGAATATCAACGCGACCGAGACCGGGTGATCCATTCGGCCGCGTTCCGGCGCCTCAAGCACAAAACCCAGGTTTTCGTCTATCACGTCGGCGATTACTACCGCACCCGGCTAACCCATTCCCTCGAGGTCAGCCAAATCGCCCGCTCCATTTCCCGCAGCCTCGGCCTCAACGAGGACCTGGCCGAGGCCCTGGCCCTGGCCCATGATCTCGGCCATACCCCGTTCGGCCATAGCGGCGAGGATGCGCTCGACGCGGCCATGGCCGATTTCGGCGGCTTCGATCACAACGCCCAGACCTTGAAGATCCTGACCCATCTCGAACGGCGCTATGCGCAATTCGACGGCCTCAACCTGACCTGGGAAACCCTGGAGGGGGTGGTCAAGCACAACGGCCCCCTGACCGGACCCAATGCGGCCAAGAATGGTGGGCCGATCGCCCAGGCGATCGTCGAATTCGACCGGCTTTTTCCGCTCGAACTCGGCTCTTTCGCCAGTGCCGAGGCCCAGGTCACCGCGCTCTCCGATGATATCGCCTACAACAATCACGACATCGACGACGGGTTGAGGGCGGGGCTGATCGCCATCGCCGACCTTGCCGAAATTCCCTTGGTGGGGCCGGTCTTCGAAGAGGTGGCGGCGCGCTGGCCCGATCTCGAGCAGGGCCGGGCGGTCCATGAATCCGTGCGCCGCCTGATCAACGCCATGGTGACCGACCTGGTCGAGGAATCGCGTCGCCGGATCGCCGCGGCGGCGCCGCAAAGCGTCGACGAAATTCGCGCGCTCGACCATCCGGTCGTTGCATTTTCCCGTGGAATGGCGGAAAACGACCGCGCGCTGAAAGAGTTTTTGTTCGCCCGCATGTATCGCCACGACACGGTGAACCGGATGTCCGAGACGGGATCGAAGGTGGTCCGCGAACTGTTCGAACTGTTTCTCTCGGACCCGGGGCTTTTGCCCGAGGATTGGCATCGCGGCTGCGACCGGCCGGGCGGCCCGGTGACCGCCAAGATGGTCGGCGACTACATCGCCGGGATGACCGATCGCTACGCCTTGCGGGCCTATGACCGGCTGATCGGGCCGATTGAGGTTCACGAATTAACATGAACGTTTTCAATGACTTTAAATCAGAAATTCTGAAAGTACTTGAGGATCTTCAGGACGAAGGCCTGCTCCCCTCGGGGCTCGATTGCGCGGCCATCGCCTGCACCCCGCCCAAGGAGGCCGTGCACGGCGATATTTCCACCAACGCGGCCCTGGTGCTGGCCCGCTCGGCGGGTTCGAGCCCCCGCGACCTGGCGGACCTCTTAGCGGAACGATTGGCGGCGCATAGCTCGGTGACCGAGGCGTTGGTCGCCGGGCCCGGCTTCATCAACCTCAGGCTCGACCGGAAGTTTTGGCTGGGCCGGCTCCGCGATGTCCTGGAAGCGGGGATCGGCTACGGCGATTCGGAGCTCGGCCAGGGGCGCTCGGTCAACGTCGAGTTCGTTTCCGCCAATCCCACCGGCCCCTTGCACGTGGGCCATGCGCGCGGCGCCGTGGTCGGTGATGGTGTTGCCGCGCTGTTGGAAAAGGTGGGCTACGCCGTCACCCGTGAATTCTACATCAACGATGCCGGCGCCCAGGTGGACCAGCTGGCGCGTTCGGTCCATCGGCGCGCCCTCGAGGCCCTGGGCGGGGACATCGGTCCGTTTCCAGAAGGCCTCTATCCCGGCGAATACCTCAAGCAGGTCGGTTCTGACCTGGCCGCGCAGGAGGACATGCTCTTGGCGTTGGAGGGTCCCGAGGAGGAATGGCTGCCCAAAGTCCGCGCCTTCGCCATCGCGGCGATGATGGAGCTGATCAAAGATGACCTGAAGGCCCTGGGTGTCGCCCATGACAGGTTTTCGTCCGAAAATGCCCTGGTGGACGGAGGGAGCGTCGATGAAGCCTTCGCCCTTCTGGAGGAGAAGGGGCTGATCTACACGGGAACGCTCGCCCCCCCCAGGGGCATGAAGCCCGATGACTGGGAGGAACGCCCCCAGGCGCTGTTCAAGTCGACGCAGTTCGGCGACGATGTCGACCGGCCGCTCCGCAAGTTGGACGGAAGCTGGACCTATTTCGCCACCGACATCGCCTATCATCTGGACAAATACCGGCGCGGCGGAACCACGATGATCGACGTCTGGGGCGCCGATCACGGGGGCTATGTCAAACGCATGGGCGCGGCGGTGGCGGCGCTGACCGAAGGCGAGGGCGTGCTCGACGTGAAGCTCTGCCAGCTGGTCAATCTGCTCGACGCTGGGGCGCCGGTGAAGATGTCGAAGCGGGCGGGCACCTTCGTTACCCTGCGCGAGGTGGTTGACCAAGTGGGCAAGGATGTGATCCGCTTTATCATGGTGACGCGCTCCAATGATGCGGCGCTGGATTTCGACCTCAAGGCCGTGACCGAACAAACACGCGACAATCCGGTCTTCTATGTCCAATACGCCCATGCCCGGGCGTGCTCGGTTTTCCGCAACGCCGCCCAACAATTCCCCGGCATGGAGCTCGATGGTCCGGCCCTGGCCAAGGCCGGGCTCGATCCCTTGAGGGCGGATGAGGAAATCGCGCTGATCAAGCTGATGGCGGCCTGGCCGAGGATCGTGGAAGGTGCCGCGCTGGCCCATGAGCCCCACCGCGTGGCCACTTACCTCCAGGACCTCGCGGCGGCCTTCCACGGGCTCTGGAACAAGGGGAATTCGGATGCCGACGCGCGGTTCCTGGTCGATGACGAAGCCGTCACACGGGCGCGCCTGGCGCTGGTGCGTGGGCTCGCCCTGGTGATCGCTTCGGGGCTGGCGGTGCTCGGCGTCGAGCCGGTGGAGGAGATGCGCTGATGGCTTTCCAAGACGGACGCGGCGGTTCCCGCGTCGAGCCCCGCTTTGAAACCCTGGACAAACCCGGTGCAGGCTTCACCCCCAGGGCCGATGAGCCGGCTTCCAACCTGCGCGGCAAGATGGCCGGCGCCCTGGTCGCCTTGGCCGCCGTCGCCGGCTTCGGCGGAATCGCCTGGTACGCGACCACCCAGGGACAGAAGGATTCCTCGACCGTGGTGCCGTTGATCCGGGCCGATAATACGCCGATCAAGGTGTTGCCGACGCAACCGGGCGGCATGAAGGTTCCCAACCAAGACAAATTGATCTTCATGCGGATCAACCCGGGCCAAAAGAAGCCCAAGGTGGAACGCCTGTTGCCGCCGCCGGAAAAGCCCATGGCGATACCGGCACCTCCGCCAAAGCCAAAGCCAGCCCAGGCCGCCGCCAAGGCCCCGCCCAAGATACCGCCGGGTGATGCGCGCCCGAAGCCCAAGCCCGTCAAACCGGCAGCCAAACCCGTGAAGACGATCCCCCCGGTGAAGACGATTTCCCCCGTGAAAGCGATCCCCAAGGTCAAGCAAGCGGTCAAGGTGGCACGCGCAAGCAAAGCCCCCGCGGCGCCGGCCCAGGAAGCCTTCCGGGTCCAGCTGGGGGCCGTCAAATCCAAGACCGGCGCCGAGGGGGAGGTTCGGCGCCTCACCAGGCTTCACAAATCGGTCCTGGCCGGGCTGACGGTGAAGGTGGTTCGTGCGGACCTGGGCAAGCGCGGCATCTTCTATCGATTGCGGGCGGGACCGCTCGCCGATCGCACCGCCGCCAACCTCCTTTGCGCGAAACTCAAGGCCCGTAAACAGGGCTGCATCGTCATCGAGCCCTGAACGGCCGCGGACCCGTGCCAAAGGCCTGCATCTTCGGTCTCAATGGGCTGCAACTGAGCGGCCAAGAGCGCGCTTTTTTTGCCGAATCCGACCCCTTGGGTTTCATCCTGTTCGGGCGGAATTGCCAGACCCCGGACCAGGTTCGTTTCCTGGTCGCCGCCTTGCGGGAACTCTCCGGGCGGGCCGATGCGCCGATCCTCATCGACCAGGAAGGGGGAAGGGTGGCGCGCCTCGCCCCGCCCCATTGGCGCGCGGCACCGCCGGCGGCGAGCTTCGGCGACCTTCACCGCGCCGATCCCGACGCCGCGGCACGGGCGGTGCGGCTGAACGCGCGGCTGATCGGCGCCGAGCTACAGGCGCTGGGCATCACCGTCGATTGCGCACCGGTGCTCGACCTGCCCGAACCCGGCGCCGATCCGATCATCGGCGATAGGGCGTTCAGCACCGACGCCGGGACCGTCTCGGCCCTCGGCGCCGCCTTCCGTGATGGATTGAACGAGGCGGGTGTCGGGGCCGTGATCAAGCATATCCCCGGCCACGGACGGGCGGGCGTGGACAGCCATGTCGAGCTGCCTCGGGTCGCGGCCTCAAGGGAAGCGCTCACAGAAAACGATTTCGTGCCCTTTGCGGCATTGTCGGGCGGGCCCGCTCGGCTCTTGCCCTGGGCCATGACCGCGCACGTGGTGTTCGAGGCGATCGATCCCGAGAACCCGGCGACCACCTCGGCCAGGGTCATCGAGGACGTCATCCGCGGCGAAATCGGATTCGACGGCATCCTGATAACCGACGATCTTTCCATGGAGGCGCTTTCCGGCCCGCTGGCCGCGCGTGCTAGAGAGGCCATCGGCGCCGGCTGCGACCTCAACCTTCACTGCAACGCGAAGTTGGAAGAAATGGGCGAGGTTGCCGGTGAATCGCCGGAACTCTCCGAACACTTGACAGCCAAATTGGCGGCCTCCCTTGGCGCGGTGGCATCCCCGGGAGGTTTCGACCGGGAGGCGGCAGCCGGGGAACTTGCGAACTGTTTTAAGGAACTGCGTGGAAGAGAATTGTGATGGGTGATTTCGGTTCTGGCATTTATATTGCCTCGGTTTGGATACTCCCCCTGGTCTTGGCGATTACCCTGCACGAGGCCGCCCATGGTTATGTGGCGCTTAGGTTCGGTGACGACACCGCTCTCATGGCCGGGCGGGTCACCCTCAATCCCCTCAAGCACGTCGATCTTTGGGGGACCATCATCATTCCCGGCCTTCTGATATTCGCCCGCGCGCCCTTCCTTTTCGGCTACGCCAAGCCCGTTCCGGTGGATTTCGGGCGGCTCGGCAATCCGCGCCGCGATATGATCTGGGTCGCCGGCGCCGGTCCGGCCATGAACCTGTTTTTGGCGGTGATCTCGGCGCTTCTGATTCATGGTGTCGGCGTGCTGCCCGCGCCCGCCCTGGGCTGGGTTGCTGACAACCTCATAAATTCTTTGCGAATTAATGTGTTGTTGGCCGTTTTTAATCTTTTACCCCTGCCGCCTTTGGATGGTGGCCGCATCGCCGTCGGGCTTCTGCCCGACTCTCTCGCAAGACCACTTTCACGAGTCGAGCCCTTCGGCATCTTCATCTTGATCGGAGCGCTGTTCCTCTTGCCCTATCTCGGGGGGATGCTGGGCGTGGAACTCAACATATTTCGGTGGCTCGTGGGCGTCCCCTCAAATTTTTTGTTGGAACTGATCGCAACCCTGACCGGACACGGTTAGAATAGGACCATGCAATCCGATTCCCCATCCGCCGAGCAGCGACCCCGAGCGACCGCCATGGCCGACCTGCAAGGCCAGCTGGTTCTCGATCTCGACGGATTCGAGGGGCCCATCGATCTGCTTCTTTCGCTGTCGCGCAAGCAAAAGGTGGATATCACCAAGATCTCGATCCTGGCGCTCGCCGAGCAGTATCTCACCTTCATCGCCCAAGCCCAGCGGGTGAATCTGGAGCTCGCCGCCGATTACCTGGTAATGGCGGCCTGGCTTGCCTACCTGAAATCGCGGCTGCTTCTGCCCGACGATCATGGCGAGGAGCAACCCACCGGCCAGCAGATGGCGGAAGCGCTGGCGTTCCAGTTGCGGCGCCTGGAATCCATGCAGGAGGCGGGACATCGCCTGTTTCAAAGGCCGATGCTGGGCCGCGACGTCTTTGCCATCGGGGCGCCCAAGGGGGTGGAGGTCATCAATGAAGCGGTCTACGAGCCAAGCCTTTACGAGCTGATGCGCTGCTATGGGGCGATCCGGTCGCGCAACACCGATACCGTGCTGCATATTGCACCCCAGGACCTGTTTACCGTCGAACAAGCGGTCGAAAGGCTGCGCCAGCTCCTCGGCCATTTCCCCGACTGGGCGGATCTCTTCGCTTTTCTGCCCGAGGATCTCAAGGGCAGTCTGATCATGAGATCGGCGGTCGCCTCCACCTTCGCGGCCACGCTGGAACTGGTGCGCCAGGGCCAAGCGGAACTTCGCCAGGACGGGGCCTACCATCCGATCTATGTCCGTGCCCGCAGGAAAGACTGATCACGCCAATGAGTGAAGAGCCCGAATTCAGCGAACAAGAGAGCCCGGCGACCGCACCAGGGGAACCGGAGCGCCAAGCCCATGAACCAGGGAAGGGGGAGCCCGATTCCCGCCTCCTGCGCTTGGCAGAAGCGGTGCTGTTTTCCGCGGCCGAGCCCATGACCGAGGAAACGCTCGCCCAACGCTTGCCCGAAGGAGCCGATATCACCGGTCTGCTTGGCACCCTTGGGGCCCACTACGCCAACCACGGCATCAACTTGGTGCGGGCGGGCGGCCGCTGGCTGTTCCGCACGGCGGAAGACCTTTCCGAAGAGCTCCGGGTCCACAAGACGGTTCCGCGCCGTCTCTCGCGGGCGGCAATGGAAACGCTGGCAATCATCGCCTATCACCAGCCCGTCACCCGCGCCGAAATCGAGGAAATCCGTGGTGTCGGCCTAAGCCGGGGCACCCTCGACCTGCTTCTGGAGGCGAGCTGGGTCAGGCCCTTGGGCCGGCGCAGGACCGCGGGACGACCCACCACCTGGGGCACCACCAGCGGATTTTTGGTCGACTTTGGGATCGAGTCCATCACCGACCTGCCGGGTCTGGACGACCTCAAAGCGGCGGGCCTTCTGGACCGAGGGCCGGCCATGCAGTTTGGCGAATATTCCGCCGCCTCCGAGAACGACGATGACGACGCCCCGGAACAGGATGCGGAGTCGGGGGTTAGTGGCGAAAACGAACCTTCCGAAGCAGATACATCCGAAGAAGTGGAAGAGGGCGCCCGGTCCCGGGGCGCCGGCGAGGGAGATGAGGAGGCCGCTTCGAGGGAACCTTCGAGCGAATAGGGCGCTTCTTGAGGCTCGACTTCGGAACCTCTGTAACGCCGGTGCGCAAAGGCTTCCAGCGATGATTCAAGATTTCGACATCAGCATCGTATTTTGGCCACCGGTTCCGGCCATTTTTTTTACTTAGGAATGAAATTAGGTTGTTTATTGAAGGGATTTGGATAAGCTGCGCGGGCATTAATGCGAATGCTTCTCATTTGCATCTAAGACTTCACCCATCATCAAGGAGGAACCCTGTGATCCCGAGCCCCCGCGTTTCGCCCATCCCATTGTTGGCCTGGGCCGTCGCCGCACTTGTCGCCGCCGCACCGATCTCCATGACGCCCGCCCGGGCGGCGGGAGAAGTCAACGTCTATTCGTCGCGGCATTACAAGGCCGACCGCGACCTTTACCGGCGCTTCAGCGCGAAAACCGGGATCAGGGTCAATCTGGTTCAGGGGAAGGCGAACGCGCTTTTCGAGCGCCTCAAGCGCGAAGGCCGCAATTCCCCGGCGGACCTTTTGATCACCGTCGATGCCGGCAACCTCGCCCGGGCGCAAGCGGCAAAGTTATTCCAGCCGGTTCGCTCGGCATTCATCGACGCCGCGGTGCCCGCCGCCTACCGGGAACCCGCCGGGCATTGGGTCGGCCTCACCCTGCGGGCCCGAGTCATCATGTATCACAAGGACAGGATCAAACCGGACCAGTTGTCGACATATGAATCCCTTGCCGACCCCCGATGGAAGGGCCGGATCCTGATCCGTTCGTCCAACAATATTTACAACCAGTCCCTGGTCGCGTCACTGATCGCCGCCAACGGCGCGGCGAAGACCCTTGCCTGGGCCAAGGCGCTGGTCGCTAATATGGCCCGCAAGCCCATGGGCGGGGACCGCGACCAGATCAGGGCCGTCGGTGCCGGTGAAGGCGACATCGCCATTGCCAACACCTACTACTTGGGCCGTCTCACCGCTTCCAAGAAGGCCCGGGACAAGGCTTTGGTC